>JACQAJ010000022.1 GCA_016195045.1 Candidatus Azambacteria bacterium
TTTTCAAAATTATCAAAAACATTCTTTAAATCTTCACCGACGGCTACCTTATCTTTGGGGGTGGTCTTATTCAAAACATTCCTAATCTTATGAACTACACATTTTTGAAAATCAGCTTGGGGATAAACTTTTAAAACTTCATCTTCCAGGTATTGAATTCCATCAGCGACAAAAAGATCAATCATGGCTACTCCTCTTTTCTCTTTTAAATCAGTTAATAGTTCACCCCAAAAAGTGGCTGATTCAGTGGGGTTTAGCTCTAAAACTAGTAATTCTCGTTTATTATCTTCTCTGACTCCGTAAGCCACAAAAGCTCCTTCTTTAGCATATTCGTTACCCCGGCGAACAGTGATAAAGATGACATCTCCAAAGACCACTTTGTAGTGTTTTTCTAATTTAGATTCTTGCCAAGCAATTCGGAATTTATTAAAGGTTTGGGCTAAATTAGAAATCTTGGCGGGCGACATACCTTCTTCAAAAACTTCATCCAGAAAAGATTTAATGTCGTTAGAAGTCATCCCTCGTTTGTAAAGCGATAAGGCTATTTCATCAACTTTTTCTCGGCTGATTTTTAACAGCGCTAACGTGGCTGGGGAGAATAAACCGGTTCTAGTTCTGGGGACATGAACTAATAACGAGTTTTGAGAAAGACTTTTCAGGGCTCTTCCGTAGTAGCCATTACCAGTGTCAATCTTGGGGTCATCAACCTTTTCGATATACTCATTTCTTTCGATGGTCATCAAGGTTTCAATCGTCGTGGCGATAAAGTTATCCATCGATAAGGAATCGAGGTTAACCCTTAAACTCTTTAAACTTTTTTCTAACAACTCGGTTGTTTTACTATTTTTGTTTCGCATAGTTTTATTAATTATTCAATAAATTTTTCCAATTTATTGAAGGTCATTCTATTAATATTCTACTATGCCAAACACAATTTTGTGTAGGGTCTCTCCAAAATATACTTAGATATCGAAAAGACTTGACTAAAGTATATCATCGTATATAATAGTCATATGTGGTTACATAGAGTTCAAGAGGAAAAAATACATAATGACCTTCTTAAAAAGATGGTTTTTATTGTTGGTCCACGACAGGTTGGTAAGACTTGGCTGGCGAAAAAGATTATGGAAAGATATGGCCATAGTTTATATTTAAACTATGACTCAATCGAGGATAGGACAATGATGGAGACATTCAGAAAAACTGGAGATTCTTTAGCGGGGCGTTTTTTTGTTCACCATCTACTCCCCTTATCACTCTCGGAACTTAAAGATGATGCTATTACAGATAAAGTTGACCGATTGATTGAGCGTAGTGGGTTCCCAGAACCATTTCTCGTAGAGACCAGAGAGGAAGCGGCCCGTTGGCGAAAGCTCTACACTGATTCCCTGGTGCGTGAAGATATTATTAATTTTGAGACAGTCACCGACATAAAGGCTCTCTATAATGTTTTTGAAATACTTCGTCGTTCTGTTGGTTCGCCTGTGTCATTTTCTAATATTGCTCGTGATGTTGGTATCTCACCCGTAACGGTCAAAAAATATATTTCAGTTCTTGAATCGTTGTATATTATATTTTCTATCCGAACATTTTCGGCAAAAATAAAGCGTTCTATTTTGAAAGAATCTAAGATCTATTTCTACGACACTGGCTTAGTCATTGGCGATCAGGGTGTGGTCTTTGAAAATTTTGTTGCCCTATCACTCCTGAAAGACACGGAATTGAGGAATGATATGCAGGGCGCCAATAATGGTCTCTATTACTTGCGAACCAAAGAAGGCAAGGAAGCTGATTTTGTGCTTGTCAATTCAATGAATGAGCCACAAAAAATGATTGAGGTGAAATATAGCGATATATTGGTAAGTAAAAATCTTCTTTATTTTAAAAATAAATACGGAATTCCTGCTGTACAATTAGTAAAAAATATGAGCAAGGTTGGATTTATAGTTGATGGCGTCTCAATATTTCGGGCAGAAGAATTTCTAACGGATATTAATAATTAGGATCAACTATTTATCCACTTAAAAGCAGAATACTCTCTGGTTTGCCACTGTTCAGACCGCGAGGAGGAAAAGAAAAATGACCGGTTACCAATGGTACTTGGGACATCAGAAAATCACTAGTTTTAAAAATTAACGAGTTAACGAATTAACGAGTTTTATTTTCCCAATTCAAGAGATTAATTTACTAAACCATTAAATAAAATGGGCACTTCATCAACAGAAGTGCCCGTACTATCTTCGCGCCTGAGACTCTATAAATCCAATTGCACTGGAAATACCAAGATCAACCAGTTGATTGATCCGGTCTTCAGAACTATCAAAACTCCACCGCAGCGGTGATGACACCGAAGAACAAATTATCTTTACTTTGGCATTATCTACCCACGACCTACCAACAAATTCCCGCGACGAATAATTAGAAACAACGACGATTTCATTGTAACCATCTGCCAAAGCTTTTTCTACTGGCAAACGATCTGACAGACCGCCATGAGCGTATTTGCGTCCATTAATGAGCACTTTGGGATGTAAATAGGGAACAGCGGCTGAAGCACGGACCTGCAAAAAGAATTCTTCCGATGTCTTTGGCGAAAAATAATGAGCGCTACCAGACTGACAATCAGTAGCCACAATCAATATTTTCACCGAAGAGGACAATAAATTTTCAACCGAAAGCCGATACCAGTATAGGCACCCGCTGAACAACCATACACTGCAGAAAAGTAATTATACCCCAATACCCTACCCAAAGTTGCAACCACCCCTCCACTAAAAGCTCCGGCCAAACCACCCGGACCAAGAACAAGCGCCCTCTTCATCACAATCACCTCCTTTCTCGTTACTATTAATATAATCAAATACTATCTTTTCAAAACTACTTTGTAAACCTATTTCCGAAACGACGTTCCCGACGGAATCAACCGACCAATTATAACATTCTCTTTGAGTCCTCTTAATGGATCAACTTTGCCACTTAAGGAAGCATTAATTAAAACTTTGACAGTTTCTTGGAAAGAAGCAGCGGAGAGAAAACTATTGGCATAGTGAGCTACTTTAGTAATTCCGAGTAATAATTCAGTATATTTTATTTGTTTTTTCCCGCTTGCCTTTAATTTTTTGTTATTATCGAGAACAATATCTTTTTCGACAATCTCACCAACTGAAAATTCACTATCACCGACCTCTGCTATTTTAACCCGAGAAAACATCTGTCTAAGAATTACTTCAAGATGTTTATTGTGAATCGCTTCACCTTCACTACTATAAATCTTTTGAACCTCTCCAATTACATAGCTCTCAACGGCCTCTTTTCCGCTTAATCTAAATAATTCTTTTAAATCAATATGCCCATCAGTTAATTGATGGCCAGCCTTAATCAAATCGCCTTTTTTAACAAGCACCTTCAAGAAATCTAAAATTTGATATTCAATATTACCCTTAGATGTTTCTTTTTCTTTTTTAGATTTTTTCTTGGCTTTAGTAGTAGTTTGATCAATTAATTTTGGTTCAATAATGATAGTTTTATTTTTGCCATTAATTTTTACATCAATTACTTTTCCGTTAATTTCAGAAAGCAAAGCCTTGGTTTTTGGTAAACGGGCTTCAAATAATTCCACCACCCGAGGAAGACCCCGAGTAATATCGCCGACCCCTGCTACTCCACCGGTATGAAAAGTTCTCATGGTTAACTGAGTACCTGGTTCACCAATTGATTGAGCGGCAATAATACCAACAGCTTCACCTAATTTTACTAGAGAACTATGTCCTAAATCATAGCCATAACATTTCCGACAAACTCCAAATTTAGTTTTACATCTTAAAACCGATCTGATTCTGACTGAATCGATAGTACTTTTTTCAATAATCTGAGCAATTTCTTTGGTAACTAATCCCCCTTTCTCTAAAAGAATTTTTTCTTTCCTTTCTTCTTTAATCTTTATATCATCAAGAGTAATTCTACCTAAGATCTTCAAATACAATGTTTGTCCTAGACTGATCGTTTCTTGACGGACAATTATTAATCCCGTTTCTTCCAAACAATCATCTTCACGAACAATTAAATCTTGAGAAACATCAACTAGTCGTCGAGTTAAATAGCCGGCTTCAGAAGTTTTCAAAGCCGTATCAGCGGTTCCTTTTCTCGCACCATGCGTAGAAATGAAATATTCCAAAACACTCAAACCTTCTTTATAGGAATTCAAGATTGGCAAATCAATAATTTCTCCGGAAGGATTTAAAACCAAACCACGAACACCAGTAATTTGATGAAGCTGAACCGAACTTCCTCTGGCTTTAGAATTAATGATTGACATAACCGAACTATCTTTACTTAAGGTCGCTGGAACTCTTTTTTGAATATCTTGAATTGCCTCGGTCCAAACCTCAATGACTCGATCATAATGTTCATCTTTGGTCAAAAATCCATTTTCAAAATAATCGTCAATTTTTTGAATTTCTAATTTAGCTTTTTTAATAATTTCTGCTTTTTCTATTGGAACTTTCAATTCGAACATTGACCAAGTAATACCTGAAAGGGTTGCATATTTAAAACCTAATCTTTTAATAATATCTAATCTTGGCCCAACCGCTTCGAAACCACAATGATCAATTAATTGCTCTACTAACTCTGTTAGGGTACCGGAATTCATTTCTTTCTCAGTAAAATTGAAATCTTTTGGTAAGGCTTGACTAAAAATTATTCTCCCGACCGAAGTTTCCAGAAACTTATTCTCATCTTTTCTTATATTGGAGTTTAAATAAACTTTGATTTTAGCATTAATATCAATAAAGCCTTGTTCGTAAGCTACAAAGGCCTCATTTTTAGAAGCATAAATCTTCCCTTCACCTCTAGCATTTTCAACCAGATGAGTTAAGAAATAACAACCCAAAACAATATCTTTTGAGGGCCTGACAATTGGTTGACCGCTTGATAATTTTAAGAGATTCTTAGACGAAAGCATAATCTCCTGAGCTTCTCTCTGAGCCTCTTCTGTGATTGGTAGATGGACGGCCATTTGGTCACCATCAAAATCGGCATTAAAAGCCGCGCAGACCAATGGATGAATTTTGATCGCCAAACCTTCGATTAAAACTGGTTTAAAAGCTTGGATACTTAAACGATGAAGCGTTGGGGCGCGATTAAGCAATACTACTTTATTTTTAATAACACTTTCAAGAATAGCCCAGACCTCATCAACACCTTCTTCGATTAATCGATTGGCAGCTCTGACATTATAAGCTAACTCACTTCTAATAATCTCGCCAATGACGAATGGTTTAAAAAGTTCCAAGGCCATATTCTTAGGAATGCCGCACTCATCCATCTTCAGTTCTGAACCAACGACAATAACAGCTCGACCCGAATAATCAACCCGCTTACCTAATAAATTTTGACGAAAACGTCCTTGTTTACCCTTTAAAACATCAGTTAATGACTTTAATGGTCTCTTAGTTGAAATAATCGTTGTCCCGGTTTTTTTAACCGTATTGTCAATTAAAGAATCAACAGCTTCTTGAAGCATTCTTTTTTCATTTCTCATAATAACTTCTGGGGCATTGAGTTCAATTAATTTTTTTAACCGATTATTACGATTAATAACTCTTCGATAAAGATCATTTAAATCAGCGGAAGCAAAACGACCGCCATCAAGCTGAACCATTGGTCGTAAATCCGGTGGCATCACCGGGAGAATCTGTAAGATCATAGAAACTGGCTTAATCTTATTAACAATGAAATTTTTAATTAAAGCCGCTCGTGATATTAAACGCGCTTTATTTTGAGCCGAAGCTTCAGGAATAATTTCTTCAAGACCCTTTAATTCTTTCCTTAAATCAATCGATTCAATAATTTTCTTGATCGCTTCAGTCCCTGATTCCACTGAAAAAACTGTTCCATATTTTAAACTTAAATTATGATATTCAGTTTCAGTCAAAACTCGGCCAACCTTAATACCATTAAGATCGCCGCTGGCGTCATTCTTTAATTGTTTAAGACGAAGTTTAACGGTATCATCATTTATTTTAGGAAGTCCTTTAACTTTATTTTTATATTCAAAATCTAAATCAGCGAGAAGCCTCTCTTTAAGTTCAAGATTTATTTTTGTAATAATATAGCTAGCAAAATAGACAACAGACTCAAGTTGAAGTTGGGGAATATCGAGAAACAAAGATAATCGAGAAGGAATGGCCCTTAAGAACCATAAATGGCAAACTGGCATCGCTAATTTAATATGTCCCATTCGCTCTCTTCTAACAACTGAACGGGTTACCTCAACACCGCAACGATCACAAGTAATACCTTTATATTTTATCCTCTTATATTTACCACAATAACATTCCCAATCCCTTGAGGGACCGAATATTTTTTCATCAAAAAGTCCGTCTTTCTCGGGTCGCTGAGTTCGATAATTGATCGTCTCTGGTTTAGTTACCTCACCATGAGACCAGGATAAGATATCCTCGGCGGAAGCTAATTTCAAACTAATTGCATTGAATTCAAAAGGTTTCATACGATTTATGATTTATGATTTATGATTTATGATTTATGAATAATTTAAAATTCTTAAATCAAAAACCTTAAATCTAAAATTACTTGGTTCCTGATATTTTTTCTAATACTTCTTCCTTGGCCTCTCCTAGGACTGTATTAATCTCCATTCCTGAAATTTTTTCGCTTTTAGTGTTAATAAGTTCGATACTTAATCCCAGCGATTTTAATTCATTAATCAAAACCAAAAATGATTCTGGGGTATTCGGATTTTTAATTCTTTCCCCTCTGATAATAGAATCGTAAGCAGAAGTTCTTCCCAAAACATCGTCGGATTTAATTGTTAAAACTTCTTGCAAAACATGAGTCGCGCCATAAGCTTCAAGAGCCCAAACTTCCATCTCACCAAGCCTTTGACCCCCTTGTTGAGCCTTGCCACCTAAAGGCTGTTGAGTAATTAACGAATATGGACCAGTTGAACGCATATGAATTTTATCATCGGCCAAATGATTAAGTTTAATCATATAAATAACCCCGGTCGTTACCTTAGACATAAATGGCTCGCCAGTTCTTCCGTCATAAAGGGTGACTCGACTATCAACTGGTAACTTGGCTTTTATTAACTCTTGAACAATCATATCTTCAGTTGGACCAGCCAATGCTGGAGTAATCGCCTGATAACCAAGTCTAGAAGCCGCCCAACCAAGATTAGTTTCTAAGATTTGTCCTAAATTCATTCTGGAGATAACCCCGAGTGGATTTAAAACAATATCAACCGGCGTTCCATCTTCCAAATAAGGCATATCTTCGGCTGGCAGAATTTTTGAAATAACCCCTTTGTTACCATGACGACCAGCTAATTTATCCCCCACTGAAATATGTCTTAATTGAGCAATATCAACCTCGATAGAACGAATCTTTCCTGGTTCCAGCTTATCACCATATTCCCGAGAAAAAATCTTCGTCCCAATTACCCGACCCTTAATACCATGGGCTAACCTTAATGAAGTATCTTTCACTTCTTTGGCTTTCTCACCAAAAATAGAGCGCAAAAGTCTTTCTTCTGGAGTTAAATCACTTTCCCCTTTAGGAGTAATCTTGCCAACTAAAAGATCCCGGGCCTTAACTTGAGCCCCCATCCTGACAATTCCCTCTTCGTCTAAATCTTTTAATCTTTCCCCGGAAACATTGGAAATATCTGGAGTAGTCACTTCGGGTCCCAGCTTAGTATCCCGAACATCACACAGAAAATCTTTGATATGAACCGAAGTAAATAAATCATCTTTTAAAAGTCGATCAGAAAGAACAATGGCGTCTTCAAAATTATTGCCAAAAAAAGAAACGAAAGCTACTAAAAGATTATGACCTAGAGCTAATTCACCATTATAAGTAGCGGAATTATCAGCCAATACTTGACCCTTCTTTATCTCTTGACCAACAGTAACAATTGGTTTCTGAGAAATTAAAGTAAATTTATTACTCTTTTGAAATTTAATGATAGGATAATTTTTCTTACCATCTTTAGTCATTAAAAGAATATGATTACCATCAACTTCGATAACCTCACCATCTTCATCAGAAATAATTAAACAACCAGAATCATAAACCGCTTTTTTCTCAAAACCTGTTCCAACCAAGGGCGCCTCTGGTTTAATAGGGGGGACAGCCTGTCTCTGCATGTTTGAACCCATTAAGGCTCGATTAGCATCATCATGTTCTAAGAAAGGAATAAGGGCGGTAGCTACTGAAACCATTTGACTAGCAGATACGTCAATAAAATCAACTTTATTCTTATTAATAAGTTTTGGTCGAGTGTTAATACGAACTTCCAATTCATTGGGCAAAATATAACCACTGGAATCATATTGAACCCCACCATGAGCAATATAATATTGTTCTTCTTCGCTGGCAGTTAAATAAACTAATTCTCTGATAACTTTAGAATTTTTAACTCTATAATAAGGAGTCTCAATAAAACCAAGATCATTAATTCTGGCAAAAGTCGATAAGTGATTAATTAAACCAATATTAGGGCCTTCTGGGGTTTGAATTGGACAAATTCTACCATAATGAGAGGAATGAACGTCTCTAACCTCAAAACCAGCCCTTTCTTTCGTTAAGCCGCCTGGACCCATTGCCGACAGCCGTCGCTTGTGTTCTAACTCGGAAAGAGGATTTTCTTGATCCATGAATTGAGAAAGTTGACTAGAAGTAAAAAACTCCTTGACCGCTGAAGTCAAAATTCGAGAATTAATTAATTGGGACGGAAGCAAATCTTCTACTCCGATAGTTGAAATCCGATCTTTAATAAATTTTTCGAGCCGTTTTAAACCAACTCGAAGTTTATATTGAATCAGTTCCCCGACTGTTTTAACTCTGCGATTACTTAAATGATCAATGTCATCAGCAACCGCATTAATATCATTATTTAAAAGGATAATTTTCTTAATAACTTCAACTATATCTTCTTTTTTCAAAACTCTATCTGCCTTTGTAAAACCCTTTTTTAATATCTCGGCGGATGATTTATTATAAAGCTTCATGTCCATTTTGTACCGACCGACTCTGCCGAGGTCATAATAATCGAAGTTTAAAAATGTTCGTTCCTCAATAAATTTCTTAGCATTTTCTATAGTAATGCTTAAATCAGATGGCCGTAATCGACGATATATCTCAACATAAGAATCGTCAACTGTTTTAGCGGTATCCTTTTTCAAAGTTTCTTGAATATAAAAAATACCATTTGAATTAACCCCAGTGTCGACTGACTTAAAAGCATTCTCAATTTCTTCATCCGTAATGAACCCAAAAACCCGAAGTAGGGTAGAAGCGCTAATTCTTCTCTTACGATCAATTCTGACATAAATAACACCATCACTATCAGTTTCAAATTCCAACCAACTACCCCGAGAAGGAATAAGTTTAGCATCAAATAACTTTTTGCCTTTTAATATTTTAGAAGTAAAAAAAACGCCTGAAGAACGAATTAACTGAGAAACTATGACCCGCTCAACCCCATTAATAATAAACGTTCCTTGTTTCGTCATGACTGGAAAATCTCCAAAATAAATTTCCTGATCTTTAGAAATTTTTAAATTTTTATTCTCTAATCTGAGTTTAACTCGTAAGGGCGCCTCATAAGACAATCCCCTTTCTTTAGCTTTTTCTTCCGTGGTTTTTGGCTCACCAAAAAAATAGTCATCAAAATGAAGACTGAATTCTTTTTCTGTATAATCACGGATCGGCGATATTTCTTCAAATAGTTCTTTGAGTCCTTCAGTTATAAACCAATGGAATGATTTAATTTGAACTTCAGAAAGATTTGGCAATGGAGTAATCTCTTGTGGCAAAGTAGTAAAAACTTTTTGTGGCCGAGATAATAACATATATTTTTATAGACTTGTCAATAAACAAGCCTAATATATACAACAAAAAAATAAAGCCCTGCTTTAGGGGGATTTAATAATTTTTTTTAAATTAGAAACTAGAAAAAATTGATTTTTTACTAAAATTGAACTAACCAAACTTAATTCAGTAAGTATAAATTTATAAATATTTTTGTCAACTACTATTTTACTGAATAGACAAACCATTTTTTAGAGGCAAATTTTAATGGGACAGTTCCATACACTATAATGAATTAATAAATTAAGCATATAATAGGTCGGCGCCCTTGTTTGACATAATTACTTTAGAAAGATAGGGTAGTAATATGTTTGAAGAAATTATTGAAATTGTTGGTAAACAAAAATGACCTACGAGTATAATTCTCGCTGGCGTACATGGTGATGAAAAATGTGAAGTAGAAGTATTGGAAAAAATCTTAACCAACCTTAAAATAGAAAATGGACGAGTTTTTTTAGGTTATGGAAATCCACGAGCCATTAAAGGAAGTCAAAGATTCACAGAGGCTAATTTGAATAGAATGTTCAAGAAAGATGACTTGCTTTTGGATAATGAAAAGAAGAGTTATGAATATAGACGAGCACAATTTCTAAAAAGATACCTAAACAAAGCCGAAGCGCTTTTGGATATTCACGCGAGTCATACACCAACAAGCAAACCTTTTATTATTTGTGAAAGAAATGCGGAAAAGATTACAAAATATTTACCTATTGATCTTATTGTGTCTGGTTTTGAAAAGGTACAGCCAGGCGCAACCGATGGCTACATGGATAGTATTGGTAAAATAGGAATTTGTGTTGAGTGTGGTTATTTAGGTAATCCTAAATCAACAAAAATAGCAGAAGAGATTTTTTTCGCTTTCTTGAAAGCAAGAGAACACGTGACGAACAATCAAACATTAACAAAAAAAGTATATATACAAATAAATAGTCTTTACATAACTAAGACAGATAATTTTACCCTGTCGAAATCATTTGATGATTTTGAGAGAATATCAAAAGGACAAGTTATTGGGATTGATGAGGAAGAAAGAGTTGTAGTCAAAAGAGATAGTATAATTACTTTCGCACGTAATCGAAAGCAAATTGGTGAGGAGGCTTTTCTATTAGGAAAAGAAAGGGACGATTTTGTGTAATCAGTATTTTTTATAAACCCCTAAACCAGAATCATTGGGAATATAGACTTTATATTTATTAAAAACCAACCCCCCAAAAGGGTCATTCTTTATTTTATCCGGTAAAGTCAAATTATAAGTGATAAAATTACCTAGTGTTGCTAAAGAATAGGAAAAAGGACTAGCAAGTTTAATATTATTACTGGTTAAGGTCGCTTTTTTTATTGTCATTTTCTTTTTGGCCTTTCTAGTTTGTGTCTTTCCAGTTTATTTAGTTTTTTCAAATATTAGATTATAAAGTCAGCACAGCGAATGTTTGAGCGCAGATTTTACGATAATTTCAGCACTATCAAATAACGGGATATTCGTGTCATCTTGATTAAATATTAATGGTAACTCTGTGCAACCAAGAACAATGCTTTCTGCGCCCTGTTCACAAAGATTATCGATTATGGATTGTATGCATCTTTTATCGATATATCCTTGGGTTCCGGCCATTACATGAATAATTACTTGATTGATCAAATTCTGTTGATGTTTGTTTAGTGACAATACCTTGATTGAATAATTATTAAATATTTTCTGATAAATTTTCAACTCGTTTGTACTTTCAGAACTAAGAAGACCGACTACTTTATAACCTTTTTCTTTTATAGCTTTTGCAGTTTCTTCAATGATACTCAGGATTGGTATTTTCACTAAATTCTGCATTTCTTGATAAAAGTGATGGACAGTATTGCAGGCGATAATAATAAAATTACTCCCAGCATCTTCTAATTTCTTAACACCAGTAATGAGCTGATCTTTCACTAAAGTAGGATCTACAAAACCGGTTTCATCAAAACCAAACAATGGAAGACTATAAATAAATATCGGGGGGAAGTCAGTATCTTGCTCTGCATGATACATCTCTTGAGCAATTTTGACTATCTTCAAATAAATATTGGCACTGGCAAGTGGCCCCATTCCACCAAGAATTCCGATCTTCTTTTTGTTTTGCGTTTTACTAGTACTAGTATTAATCATATTTTTCGAAATTAATTAGGAAATAAAAAGAGTTTTATAAAGGACCCGCTCTTATTATTCAGATTATTTATGATAGCTTAGAACCTTTGCAATTATCCATTGTTAAGTTTAAAAAATCAAGAGGGTATATACGGAATTCGTACATACCCTCAGAATCTTACTTTATCTTTATTGAAATACCATACTAATTCTCTCATTTTCATCATAGAAGACATTAACTATTGGTAACCTAGTATAGCCAAGGGCACCAAGTATTCGCATAACATTTTTTTGTTGATCTTTCCATGACAGCGGCAATATCGTGATTGACAACTGAAACATCGATAACTTGGCTACATAAAGAGAGGCATCGAGGAGATTACAGCTTGGCCGATCACCAGACATGAGCTGTATATTCTTTTCTGTAAGAAACACTCCTTCTTCTTTACGATGTGTCTTCCCATTCAAGGTATGAAGAATATTCTTAGCAGGAAGCTCAAGATCTGTTTCAAACATTACTACGTGAGGCGTAAAACCATTATCACCTAAACGTAAAACATATTTATCCACATCGAGCTTAAAGCTTTTTGGATCAGGATGAAAATTATCAATAAATAGCTGTTTAGCCACAATACCGCCCAATTTTTCGATCTCATCAGAAATACGAGCACCAATCTGAGCAGAAAAATCATGTGTCTTATTAGGATCTTCATCCATATAAATATGAGAAGATTCTACACAGACGGATCTTGGTTGATTTTTTTTAAGTATATCTACTATCTTTTCTATATACATTTATTACCTCCTTTTTTTGTTATTTATGAGTGCCCAGAATTTCTTCTGGGCACACTTTACATTTCTTCTACCGTCTCAATACCCAGTAGAGTTAAACCATTACGAATAGCGATAAGAGTTACCTGAACCAACGCTATTCGAGTCTTTTTGATTGACTCATCTTCAGCGTTAAGCACTCGGTGCTTATTATAAAACTGATTAAAGGCTTGGGCAATCTCAAAAACTTGAGTAGCAATACGCGATGGATCTAATTCTTTCACGGCATACTCAATCGCTTCTGGAAGTTGCATTATTTTTTTAGCCAGAATGACTTCTTCGTTATTACCCAATACTGAATAATCAATCTTTCTTATGTCATTTATTTCACTTGTGGAATTTTTTACTGTCCTTAAGATGGATGCCGATCTGGCATAAGTATATTGACAATAAGGAGCCGTAAATCCATCAATCGCCACTGATTCTTTAGGATCAAAATAAATATCCCGACCAGGCGATACTCGTAATAAGTGAAATTTTATTGCACCGATCGCAATAATATGGGCTCTTCTTTGAAGTTCTTCTGAGAAGATATCGGGGTGTCTCTTTTTAATTTCACTCGAGACTATTTCTTCAACCCCCTTAATTAGATTGTCGGCATCGACAACTTTTCCTTCCCGAGATTTCATCTTACCATCTGGTAAATAAACCATCCCGTATGAAAGATGATAACAATTTTTTGCCCATTGATAACCGAGAGCGCTAAGAACAGTAAAAAGACATTTAAAATGATTGACCTGTTCTGAACCAACAACATAAATTGAACGATCTAGATTATTATCTTCCACTTTTTTTACGGCTGTTCCTAGATCTTGGGTAATGTAAACACTTGTTCCGTCACTCCGAAGAACTGTTACTCTTTTATTCTGACCGTCTTTCTCTTTTCCAAATTCTTCAGGTAAGAAAAAAACCACTCGGTTCTTTTCATCTCGCGTGAAGACTCCTCTAGAAAGACCGTTATCAATAATATCCTTACCGAGCAGATAGGTTTGCGATTCATAATAAAAGATATCGAACTCTAGGCCAAAATCATGATAGGTCTTAGCAAAACCATCGTAGACCCAACCATTCATCTTTTTCCAGAGGTTCATTATCTTTTCATCACCAGCTTCCCATTCTTTGAGCATGATTTGTATTTCGTCAGCCAATGAAGGATTATTATTTTCTTCCTGACTATAACGAACATACCATTTCCCAACAAAATGATCACCTTTTAATCCGGTTGATTGCGGTGTCTCTCCTTGCCCCCATTTCTGCCAAGCCAACATTGACTTACAAATATGGACACCTCGATCATTGACCAGATTACTCTTTAAAACTTGGGACCCAGAAAAGACAAGTAATCTAGCAATCGACATACCAAGTGATCCATTTCTCAAATGTCCAAGATGAAGTGGTTTATTGGTATTAGGTGAAAGATACTCGACCATTACCGTCTGCTTCAATCCAATTTCTGATGTTCCAAATAAATTATCTTTTTCCAGAACTTCCGAAAAAATTGATCCAAAATAGATAGAGTTCCGAATTTTGAAATTCACATAAGGACCAACGATACTAACTTTTTCAATAATATCATCAGCGGGAATGTTAGAGATAAATTGAGTTACGTTAACAATAATCTCATCAAAGGCCTTCTTGAGAGCCTGTCTTTGGGTCCCCTTTTTTTCTTCCATTACCTCTTTCCTATTCCCCGCTCTTTCTAAGAAACTCGGAATTTCATTCTTTACAACCGAAAAGATCTCGATTGATAAATCTCCAAATTTAACATCAGGAGGATAAATAACCAATAAATCATTGATCTCTTTCCCTAAAGCTTTTTCAATAGCCACTTGGGTTATATTCAAAACATGCTTTTTAACCTTATTAATAGTGATCATTTTTACCTACCTTTCTTGTCAAAGTACTTTTTTACTATGTTTTTAAAAAAACTCTGTAATTAAAAACAAACGACCGAGGGTCGTTTGACAATATTCTAAATATTTTTTTATTTTAAATATTAACAAACAATCCCCGATATAGATTCCGAGTTCCGTCGACGAATAAGTAAAATTGTCTGGATTGTCTTCATATATCAAATGTAGACTACAAATTTAAATCTGTCAACGTATTTTTTGACAAAGGAGATATTTATTGTTATATTTTTTATTATAAGTCTAGGATAGGCCTTTGACATAGGAAAACAGATGGAGAATTAAAATGAATGTATTTGATGTGGTTGAATTAACACGGCAAATGATCATAGAGAATACGATAAGCGATGCTAGTAATCTTAAGCTCGCAGAATTAATCAAAGATTGGCTTAAGCAATTAGGATTTGATGTTGAATTTCAAATACAGAAATTTAATCAGAATTCCATAACTAAGGTTAATTTAATTGCTAGGTTTGGTCCACGAGATCGTGAAGCCTTAATGTTCTCTGGGCATATGGATACTGTTCCCTACGGAGATCTGAATGATTGGACAAAAGATCCGTTTACACCAAGACTTTATGATGGAAAACTTGGCGGACTTGGAGCGGTTGACATGAAAGGTTCAATTGCGGCCATGATTTGTGCTATTGAACCTTTAGTTAAAGAACCTTTGCGTCGAGAGATCATTTTTGGTCTAACTTTTGATGAAGAGATTGGATTGATTGGGGCAAAATATTTAGTCGAATCTAATTTAGTTAAACCGAAATTTATCATAATTGGTGAGCCGACAATGATGAAGCCGGTGCGGATGCATAAGGGTCATATCTATGTTGAAGTTGTTTGTCATGGTAGTAGTGGTCATGCTAGTGATCCAGAAAAAGGATTTAATGCTATTAAAGTTGCTAGCGAAGCAATTACAGTAATTCAACAATTTGCTGATGAGCTTAAGATGAGTAAATGTCTTGAAATTAATCCACCTTATACTACTATCAATATCGGAACTATTCATGGCGGTATAAAACCAAATATAATCCCTTCAAAATGCGTTATAAATTTTGATATTAGACCGATTCCAGGAATGACATCTCAATCATTGATTTCAGATATCAAAGGTCGATTGGAAAATATTGGAACTTTTGAAAATAGGCCTTTGGTATCAATGCAAGCTACTCGGATACCAACAGAACCAGTTTCAACTGATCAATCATCAGAAATAATTTTGATTGCGGAAAGGGTTACCGGTGAACGAGCTCACGGAGTATCTTATGGTACCGATGGTTCGATACTTCAAAAATTAAGTAGCCAAATTCTTATTTTGGGTCCGGGTAGTATTAATAATGCCCACAAACCGAATGAATTTGTGGCTATTAATCAACTTGGGCTGGCAGTCAAGCAATTTCGAGAGATCACAAGATTAATTTGCATAACACAGGAGGAAAGATCATGACATCAACAGAAAATCAAAGGAAATTTAAAGAACTGACTCACCTTAGAGAAGCACTTGGATATATAGAACGATTTAAAGATGACGTATTTGTGATCGCAATCGATATTGATTGTTTTATCAAGTGCGACCAACTCACCTTAATTCAGGATATTATGATACTACAGACTTGTGGTATTCATATATTAATCGTCATTGGTAGCCTTAAGCATCCTAAAAATAAAAGAGAAGAAGAGGTGTTAAGAGAGAAGATTGATGAGGCAAAAGGCCGAATCGCTGATCTCGCCTACGCCATAGACAATACTACAATCAATCTTTTATTCCTTCCGGATCCTTTGGGATATCTTAAATCACCGACTTCCAAAATGAGTAGATCCCAGTGGTCTGAAAGACAACATAATCATAGTTCATTTACATTAATCTCTTGTAAAAATTATGAAGATAATATTTTAATCTCTTTGACTCAAGCCGTCGAAAGTGTGATAAAATCTATTGTTATTCAGAAGTTAATATTTTTATCTGAGTACACTGGTATTTATGGAACCAATAAGACCCTTTTACAGCAAGCTCACCCAAATGAGATTACTGAATTGATTAAAGATGGCTGTATTACTGGGACACTTATTGAGATTAGTGAGATTGCAATTAAAGCGGTTAATGATGGTATTCCAAGGGCTCATATAATTAAACCATCGAATCTCTTGTCAGAGATTTTTGATAAAGATGGTATTGGTACAATGATTTACCGGGGATATTATCAAGAGATTAGACGAGCAAACAAAAATGATATCAGTGGTATTATCGATCTGCTTAGCCATTACACCGAAATTGGATTGGTTCGACAAATAAATCTTTCGGGAATTCAAAAAAAACTTCAAGATTTTTTCGTTGCAACAAGAGACGGTCGAATTATTGGCTGTGGTTGTATTGAAAATTTCTCACAAGAAAATAAGGGCTTTATTAGTTCGATTGCTGTTAACCCAGACTACATAAGTCAAGGAATCGGAAGCAAGATAGTTGCTACGATAACAGAGAATGCGCGGAAATCTGGGATTGAACAGTTAAGTTTAGTTAGTCCCAAAAGTTCTAGCTGGTGGCTTAATCAAGAATTTGGTCCTGGTAATTTAGAAGATTTACCAGAAAAAATAAAAACTATTTACAAGAATAGTTTACCAACGGTCTTGATTAAGAGATTATAAATGTTATGTGCAGTGTATGACCCAGTGGCAAGCCGCGGGGTTGTTAATTCCCCTTAGCCCTAAAAACGCTAGGGGGAAATTTTTTTATTTGATAATCTCATAAACCATACAGGTTCAACCTGTATAGTAAGAATCTATATACAGTGAACTGCGTGCCTAATGCCTAATATTAAAATTTAAAAATTTAATGCTATACTAATCAACATGAATAAAATTAATAAATATCTCCTGATCATTGTCTGGTTGAGTATTGGTTTAAATATTTCACCGCCGATCTGGGCTAAAGAATCTTCTGTAGATAAAGAAGAAAGACCTAAAATCAGAATCCTGATTGTTCCTGGCCATGACAAGGAAAACTATGGCTCTCAGTTTAAAAAAATAAAGGAGGCCAATCTAACTCTGGCTCTGGCTAATCGCCTACTAAAGTTATTGAAAAATAATAATCGTTTTGAAACCTGGATCACTCGAGATAAACTAGGCTATAAGACAGAATTCAAGAATTATTTTTCCGAGAATAAACAAGCAATCAAAGATTTTATTAGCACCCTAAAAAGCAATTATCAAGAATCGATTATTTCCAAAAAAATTGTCCTTGTAAAAAAAGTTCCTCACGCGAATGCGAAGCCAGTTGTTGTTTCCACTCTTTTCGGTATTAATAAATGGATTGATGAAAATAAAATAGATTTAGTTTTACATATCCATTTTAATGATTATCCAAGAAAAAAAACTGTTAGAGCTGGAAAATATACTGGCTTTACTGTTTACTATCCGGAAAAACAGCTAATCAATCATGAAATTAGCGCTAAAATCGCTAATCATCTTTTTAAAGATCTGAAAAAAAAATTCAAACCAAGCAATTACAAAAAAGAGAACGGTGGCTTAGTCGAAGACCAGGTTTTGATTGCCATGGGAACTAAACAGTCCCTTAATTCCCAAACAGCCACCATCTTAATTGAATATGGTTATATCTACGAACCAAAATTCCAAAAAGAAAAAACCCTCGATCAACTAGCCTTAATTACTTATCAGTCGTTAATCAATTACTTTAAGTAATTAGCTAATAGGAATAATAAATCAAAATTTAAAAATCCAAAATAAATAACCCGCACTAACTAAGTACGGGATATTTATTTGAATCAGTAATCCTAATATTACCAGCTTCTGCGGTTGCGATCTCGATCGCCACCACCAAAACCACCACGACCACCGCCACCATTGCCACCACTGAATCCACCGGATCGTGGAGCGCGAACTTCTTGTGGGCGAGCTTCGTTAACTATAAGATTTCGACCGCCGAGATCTTTGCCATTCCACATTTCAATAGCGGCATTGGCTTCTTCATCGGTAGTCATTTCGACAAAACCAAACCCTTTTGAGCGGTTTGACATTCTGTCAATGATGATCACAGCTGATTCAACATTGCCAGCCTTGGAAAAGGCGTCTTTCAATTCTTGTTCAGTAGTCTCATAAGAGAGACCACCAACATATAATTTTTTTGCCATATTTTTTCTTATTACATCAGACTTTTTAAGGACTGATAAACTAACAAGTAAGTCGACCTATTCTACGTTATCTTTTCAACTTACTTTAGTTATTATGTAATGAAGAAAGAGATACATACTTACAGTTTAATGATACTCTTAAACAATTTAAAAGTCAATAGCAAATAAGTGAAAAGTGAAAAGTGAAAAATTATTCACTTTTAACTTTTAGTTTTTAGTTTTTAGTTTTTAGTTTTTAGTTTTTAGTTTTTAGTTTTTAGTTTTTAGTTTCCAAATTTCCTTTTTTAAAAATATTAAGAACTCGAATCGGCAAATGATTCTCATTAGCTAAAACAATAGCGGTATGATCCATAATTTGCAATTTTTGTTTGATAAAATCTGATGAGGAAATTTTCTCGATAAACTGGTGATCGGAATTAAGTTTAGGATCTTTATCGTAAATTCCATCGACCTTGGTCCCCTTAATAATGAGATCAGCATCAATTTCAATTGCTCGCAAAATAGCCGCCGTATCAGTCGTGAAGCGTGGCGCTCCCGTACCACCAGTTAAAATAACCACGTAACCTTTTTCCAAATGCCTCATGGCTCGCCGACGAATATAGGGCTCGGCAATACTTTGCATGGTTAAGGCACTCATAACCCGAGTTTGTATTTTACGAGTTCTTTCCAAAAAATCTTGTAAAATAATTCCATTAGCCACCGTAATGATCATGCCCGCTTGATCCGCCACCACAAAACTGGAATCGATCGATTTAATAATTTGTGATCCCCGAATAATATTCCCTCCGCCAATCATAATGGCAATCTGACATTTCGTGGTTTTGATCGTATTAGAGATTTCGTCAACGATAAACTGAATGGCTTTTTTATCGAATAATATTTTACAAGCATTTTCCGAATCACCTGTTGGACCACTCAAAGCCTCACCACTTAATTTTAAAATGACTCTTTTGATGTTTTTCATACCAAATTAATTAAAGAAATATTTCTCTAAATCGTTTTCAGAAATATATTTTTTTGCCTGAACAAATATCTGTCTTAATAAACCCCTATCAATCTCATTATGTAATGGAATTGTTAGAGTTTCTTTTCTATTAAATTTAATACGGCGAATTTTAACATGACTACCGTGCTGATCTATCTTTTCAAAACCAAAAATATTAAATATTTTTAAGAGCTACTTACCACTAAGAACTTTTAATTTAGGCATAGGTAGGAATCTCAAAATTCACAAAAAGTGGTGGTTTTGAAATCAATCCATTTCTAGAAAAAGTTTCATCGGAAAAATGTAATTTTGTCGCTTCTTTTATATTCTTCACAAGTTCATCCAGGGTTCTTCCTTGGGTAAAAATAGGAAAATCTACTGCGTGAGCAATATATTGTTTTTCTCCCTTAGATATTGAAAATTGTATAATACAGTTTATATCCTAGCACTGTATATCCTAATAATCAAATTTTGGTCATAATATAAAGTTGGATTCTAGTTTCTAGTAATTATCGCCTAATAACCACCACCTCTCCCTTGCCAATCTTAATAATCTTTGACGGCTTAGACTTGGGTCTTCCTCCTTTCAAATAAAAATCAACTTGATCACCGAAGTATTGTTTAGCTTGCCTAATATTCTCGGCTGACCGAGAACTCTCTGGATTAGCGCTCGGTGCTACCAAAGGACCAACTACTTTTAAAATTTCGATCAGAGATTTTTTCTTAATCAGACGAAAAGCCAGGGTTTGAGTCCCCCGATGGAGATAAGCAAACTTTCTTAATAAACAGGGTAAAATAATACTGACCGGATCAGATTGATTCCAGAATTCCAAAAGTTTTTCTCTGGTCTTTTGATTAATCTTGATTCCAAAAAGTTTTAAATCTTCGACTGAAGAAATAAGAATGATCAAAGGCTTTTTTTTATCTCGCCCCTTAATTTTATAAATTCTCTCAACCGTCTTTTTATTGAGCGCCTGACCAACTAAACCATAAAGAGTATCGGTCAACAAAACGCCGACGCCACCATCATTTAAAATATTGAGGGTTTGATCATTCATTCTAAGAAAAATATTTAATATGAGGTGTTTTTTTGATAATTTCAAAAGCCTCTTCGGCGGTATCGACAATCGTATAAATAAGCTGGTCTTCTTTATCGATGGCCTGAAACTTTCCATAAATAGACTGATCAACCCAAGACAAGAGCGGTTCCCAATATTCTTTACCAACACAAATGACTGGAATCTTATTGGGAATTTTATTAGTCTGAAGCAGGGTGACTAATTCAAAAAACTCGTCGAGGGTTCCAAAACCACCAGGGAAATAAACAAAAGCCTGCGCCGAATAAGAAAGCATGGTTTTTCGGGAAAAAAAATAATGGAAACCAATACTCTTTTTAACATACTGATTAATCCGCTGTTCAAAAGGAAGTTTAATATTAATCCCGATTGATTCCCCGCCACCCTCAAAAGCCCCACGGTTACCCGCCTCCATAATTCCCGGACCACCGCCCGTAACCACCCCATAATCATTCTCGCCCAGTAAAGTACCTAATTGACGAGCGACTTGATACCAATGACTATCCTCAGAAAATCTAGCTGACCCAAAAAAGGTCACTGTTTTAACCTCGTTAAAATTAGCTAAAAATTGAAAACCATCGACGAATTCCGACATAATCCGAAAAATCCGCCAACTAAATGATTCATGAAATTCTCCCAATAAATTACTAGTCGGCAATTTTGAAGCTGGTAGGTTTATCCTACTTTTTAGTTCTCCATTTTTTTTAGAATTTGGTAATTTCATAATACTAGATCACAATTATTAACTCCTATCATGAATAATTTAAATATATTATAGCAAATCAAAAAATAAAAACAAACAAAAATCCCTCCGGTCCAAGAAATAATTGCAACTCCTGATGTATAATCAGGAGATATGAATTTCATGAAAAAGTATTAAGAAATAAGTCTATTAAATTCTCTCGTAGTCCGTCATTGAGATTTGAGCTTTAATTTGTTTGGCGATCTCTAAGATAACCGAAACTAAGATCAATAAAGAGGTTCCCCCAAGAGATAAAGATGAAATACCAGAAACACCTGTAACAATGTATGGTAAAACAGCAATAATCCCCAAGAAAAGCGCGCCGGACAAAGTGATTCGATTTAAAATAAAATTAATCGTAAAAGCCGTTGGTTGACCGGGGCGAATTCCTGGAATAAAACCGCCTTGCTTCTGAAGGTTTTCCGACATTTGTTTGGGATCGAAAGTAACCGCCGTATAAAAATAAGTAAAAACCACGACTAAGAAAAAATAACTTGATCCATAAATCCAAGGATTTTGGAAAAACCTAACCACTGCGCTCGAGGCCGACAAAAGCCACTGAATCTTAAAAAGACCGATCAAATTAGCAATCACTGAGGGAAAAAGTAAGACTGAGATCGCAAAAATGATTGGTATCACCCCCGCCATATTTAGTCTCAAGGGTAAATAAGTAGAAACTCCGCCATATAATTTAAAACCTCGCACCCTCTTGGCATACTGAATAGGAATATTTCTTTGGGCCTCAGTAATAATAACCACAAAGACAATAGTTAGAAAAGCAATTACTAAAAACATCAGATAACCAGAAATATCGGCTTGCGTAAAAGTAGCTAAAACTCGTTTTAATGCCTGGGGAAATCCAGCGATAATACCACCAGCAATCAATAAAGAAATACCATTACTAATACCCTTTTCCGAAATTAATTCACCCAACCACATTAAAAAAGAGGTCCCGGCCATAATCACAATCACATTAAGGAAAAGATTAAAATTGGTCAAATTAATAATATTTTGACTTTCTAAAAGTTTTAATAAACCAAACCCCTGAAGTGCCGCCAACGGCAAAGAAAGAAAACGGGCGTATTGATTAAATTTTTTTCGACCCGCCTCACCATCTTCTTGATACATCTCTTTCAGGCCCGGAAAAATCATGGTTAAAAGTTGAAAAATAATCGTCGCGGTAATGTAAGGTCCAAGACCAAGCATCCCAACCGAAAGATTATTAAGCGCCCCCCCAGAAAAAATATTAAGTAAACCAAAAAACTGATTATTACTCAGGAACCTGATGAGATTTTCTTTGTCGACTCCTGGAATTGGAATTGAAACGGAAATCCTAAAAATCACCAGCATAGCCAGAGTAAAAATAATTCTATCCCGTAAATTTTTAGTTTTAAATATTCTGATGATTGTGTTCCACATAAACTAGTTGGTAGTTGGTAGTTGGTAGTTGGTAGAAAATCTACCGTTCACTACTCACTACAAACTACTCACTACAAACCAACCTTGCCGCCAGCCTTTTCAATACTCGTCTTGACTGACTTAGAAACTGAAACCCCGAAAATATTTAATTTCTTAGTCGACTCTGCTAAACCTAAAATTTTAATACTAGGAATTTTCCCAGATACCAAATCTACTAATTTCCTGGCTACCAAACTCTTAGGATTAATATTCTCATTATTCTTAAAATTCTCATTAACTATTTTAAGACTGACGATAGCTGGTCTTTCATAAAAACCCTTCATTTTCCAGCCCCGAAGTTTAGGAAATTTTTTTATAAGACCATAAATAGCTGGTCTGATTTTTTTACTACCAGATCTTGCTGTTTGACCCTTGGTTCCTCGACCAGAAGTTGTTCCTCTCTTGCCACCTCGGCCAATCCTTTTTTGATCCTTCTTGGGATATTTTGGTTTTAATTCATTTATTTGCATAATTTTTTCTAGTCATTCTAGATAATTAGTAAACTATAATTATTTTAATATCTTAAATGCTTCTATGGCCGCCAAAGCATTATTTAATTTATTTTTAGTTTTTGACAAAATCTTGGCGGTCACATTTTCCACTCCCGCTAACTCACAAACAATTCTCACTGGCCCACCAGCAATAATTCCTCTGCCAATCTTAGCTGGTTTAAAGATCACTCGAGCTGAACTAAATTTGGCCTCTACTTCATAAGGAATTGTTTGATTCTCTCGGGGTACTAAAATTAAATTCTTTTTAGCATCCCGAACTGCCTTATCAATCGAAGAAGCTACATCTAAACCATTGGCTAAACCAATCCCAACTTGCCCGTCATGATTCCCAACCACAATAGCGGTTCGAAAAGAAAAACGTTTACCCCCAGCTACCACCCGAGTCACCCTTCTAATATCTAAAGTTTTTTGATCAAATTCTGTTTTCATAAAATTAGTTATAAAGTTCATCAAATTATAAAGTTATAAAGTTCATCGAATTTCTGACTTTATAAACTTTCAACCTTACAAACTTTCAACTTATCTAAAAAACCAGCCCTCCTTCTCTCGCTCCATCAGCCAAAGCCTTTACTCGGCCATGATATTTATAACCGCCCTTATCGAAGACTACCCTTTTTATCTTAATTTCATTAGCTAAAATAGCAAGCCTCTTTCCTACTTCATAAGCCCTCTTTATTTTCCCGACAATTCCCTGACTATCGATATTCTTTTCTGAAACAGCCATTAAGACAGAATGACTGCCGTCATCAATCAATTGGCTGTAAATATAACTATTACTTCTAAAAACACAAAGACGGGGAGTAGCTTGACTACCTTTAATTTTGGCCCGAATTCGATTGTGGCGCTTATAGCGATTGGCTTTTTTAATTTTTGAATTGTTAATCATGATAGATTAGAAAATAGTAAGTAGAATAATTTCATAATTTCAAAACTTCTACTTTCTAGTTACTTTTTTTATTTTACTTGGCGGCCGTGGCTGCCTTCTTACCAGGTTTAAGTTTTATTACTTCATCTTCATATCGAACACCGGTACCCTTATATGGTTCTGGTTTTCTCATCTTTCGAATCACGGCCGCAACTTGACCAACCAATTCTTTATCCGCACCAAAGATAGAAATAATATTTTTAGTAACAACAATTTCGATCCCGTCTGGTACAGAATATTCAATCGGATTAGTAAAACCAAGATTCAAAACTAACTTCTGATTTTCACAGACAGCCCTAAAACCAACTCCAACCAATTTTAATTTCTTAGTAAATCCTTCATTAACCCCAATAACCATATTAGCTATTTTAGCCCGATTTAATCCCCAAAAAGCCTTAACACTATTTCCACCTCCACCACTTCTAGAAATCGTTATTCTATTATCAACTAATTCAATTTTTAATAGAGGATGAACCAAAAAAGAAAAGCTTCCTAATTTTCCTTTTACGAAAATTAAATTACCGTCAAGTTTTACCTCAACCCCCGTTGGAACTATAATAATTTTCCTTCCTATTTTAGACATAATATAATCCACGAATAGCAACGAATTTATTACGAATGGCGACGAATATTCGTTGCCATTCGTGATTAACATTTGTTGGTATTCGTGTATTTTACCAGACTTCACAGATTAGTTCGCCGCCTAACTTAACCTTCTTGGCTTCTTTATTACTCATTAATCCTTTTGAGGTCGAAATAATCACTAAACCATGTCCTGATCTCACTGATCTAATTTCATCACTTTTTACATAAAGACGTTGGCTGGGACGGCTCATTCTCCTTAATCCAGTCAAGCTAGGGACCCCATTCTCGTTTAATAATTTTATCTCCAAAAATTTCTTAATCTTTCTTCCTTTTCTGGATACAACGCCAACAAATTTATTTTCAGATAAAACTTTGGCGATCTCAAATTTTATTTTAGAATGAGGAATCGAAATAGAATCGCGCTTTAAAATATTAGCGTTTCTTATTCTTGTTAACATATCACTGATTGGATCGGTCATAATAATTAGTTTATCAAGTTATAAAGTTGAAAGTTATAAAGTTAAAAAAACAAATACAAAATTAATTTTCTTTTTACTTTATAACTTGATGAACTTCTACAACTTTTAACTTATTTTACCAGCTAGCTTTGGTCATTCCAGGAATTTTGCCTTCTCTCACTAATTCCCGAAAACAAATCCGACAAATATCAAAATCTCTCATATAGCCATGCGCCCGCCCACAACAAAAACAACGTCGTACTAAACGACTTGAAAATTTGGGCTCTTTTTTACTTCTTGCCACGACTGATGTTTTGGCCATAAACTAGCTTATTAGCTTTTTAGCTTGTAGCTTTTTAGATAATTAGATTTTTTAAATTTGATCTAATAAGCTAAAAAGCTACAACCTACGAGCTAATTTTATTTCTTTCCTTTTTTAATTTCAACTTTCTTTAATGGGAATCCTAGGGCTCGATATAATTCTACTGCCGTTTCCCGATCACTGGAATTTGTCACAATGGCTACTTCAAAACCAAAAATTAATCTGGAATTAGCCACCTCAGTAAAAATTATTTGCTCTTTAATACCGATATTCAAATTTCCTGCTTGATCGACATTTTTTAAATCAAGTCCCCTAAAATCACGGGACCGAGGCAAGGCGATACCAATCAATCTTTCCAAAAAATCATACATTCTTTTTCGTCGCAAAACTATCCGATAACCAATAAGCATTCCCTCTCTAAGTTTAAAACCAGCAATTGATTTTTTAGCCCTTCGAGGCTCTGGTTTCTGACCAGTAATTAAAGTTAAATCATGTTCAATCTCCTTGACTATCTTATCATCATTTGAATACTTGCCAATACCAACATTAACTACTGCCTTAGTCATCCTCGGCACTAAATTTATATTGGAATAATTAAACTTTTTTTTAATTAATGGAATAATTTCTTTTTTATATTTTTCGGATAACATAAATTTAATCCACAAATGGCGACGAATTAATTACGAATAGCGGCGAATATTCGTTGCCATTCGTGAATAATATTCGTTGGCATTCGTGTATAGTTTTAGATTTCTGCCTGACATTTTTTACAAATCCTGACTTTCTTATTATCAATAAATTTTACAGACTGTCTTGTTGGTTTTGAGCAATTTGGACAGACTATCATTGCTCGAGAAGCCGGAAAAGGCATTGAAATTTCTAACCGAGTTCCTTTTTCACCTTGTTTTTTTGGTTTAATATGTTTTTTGACAGTATTAAGTTTATCAACAATAATCTTGTCTTTTATCGGTAAGACTTTGACAATCTTTCCTTTCTTATTTTTATCCTTACCGGCTAATATTAATACATGATCGCCTTTTTTTAACATAATAAGTTGAAAGTTTATCAAGTTCATCAAGTTATAAAGTAAAAAGAAAATTAATTTTGTATTTATTTTTTAACTTTATAACTTTCAACTTTATAACTTTATAAACTAATCTAAACTAGATCTTCCGCCATTGAAGCAATCTTAGTGAAACCTTTTTCCTTCACTTCTTTGGCAATGGGACCAAAAATTCGCGATGCCTTGGGATCCTGACCATCCAAAATAACCACCGCATTCTCACTAAATCTGATATAGGAACCGTCAGACCGACGATAAGATTGTTTTTGTCTAACAATCACCGCTTTGTGAACCTCTTTCTTTTTGACTGCCTTTCTTGGAGAAACTTCCCTAACTGAAACTACCACAATATCACCTAATTGACCATAGCGTCTAACTGATCCTCCTAAAACCTTAAAACACTGGACCTTAATCGCCCCGCTATTATCAGCTACTTTTAAAATTGAACGTAATTGAATCACGAATATTTAAAATTTATGATTTCTGATTTATGATTTATGAATAATTTTGAAATTCTTAAATCTTAAATCTTAAATCTTGCTTACGACTTTCCATCTTTTCTCCTTAGAAATCGGTCTTGTTTCTTCAATAATAACGTTATCACCAGTCTTATATTCATCTTTTTCATCATGCGCTTTAAATCTGGCGGTTATCTTAAAATACTTTTTATATTTGGGATGTTTTTTAAGACGATTAACCTCAACAATAACCGTTTTTGTCATTTTATCACTCACAACTATACCTTTTATTTTTCTTTTTTTAATTACAACTTCTGTCATATTATTAAAATTACTTTGATTCACCCAAAATAGTTAAAATTCTGGCTATATCTTTTTTTAAATTTTTAACTTCCTTAACATTCTTAGTTTTTTTAAATTGATCATGATAGACTATCTCAAAAACTTTCTTCCTATTTTCACTAAGAAGATTAGTTAATTCTGTCTCCGAATTTTGACGTAATTTATTTGGTGTCATAATCATTTTACATTTTAATTTTTAAATTTTAATTTCAATTAATT
The DNA here is from genome assembly GCA_016195045.1 of Candidatus Azambacteria bacterium. Classification (GTDB taxonomy): domain Bacteria; phylum Patescibacteriota; class Minisyncoccia; order GWC2-36-17; family JACQAJ01; genus JACQAJ01. Next base: position 28,045 of record JACQAJ010000022.1, read on the forward strand.
TCCCGTGTAACAAATTCAGTCTTAAATGGTAACTTTGAAGAAGCTAACCTAAAAGCTGACTTAGCTACTGATTTTTCTACACCATCAACTTCAAAAATAATTCGACCGGGCTTAATAACGGTCACATAATGATCTGGAGCTCCTTTTCCGTGGCCCATCCCTGTTTCACTGCCTTTTTTAGTTACTGGCTTATCAGGAAATACCCTAATCCAAAGCTTACCACTTCTATTAAGAAAATTGGTGGTCGCGCGACGAGCCGCTTCAATCTGTCTTGCGTTAAGCCAAACTGATCCTAATGCCTTCAAACCAAAACTCCCAAAACTAAGAGAAACTCCTCTCGTTTCAATTTTACGGGAACGACTTCTTCCTTTATGCCATTTTCTATATTTTACTTTTTTAGGCGCTAACATAGATTAGTTGATAGTTGGTAGTTGGTAGTTGGTAGAAAATCTACCGTTCACTACTCACTACAAACTACTCACTACAAACTAATTATTTAAAGACTTCTCCTTTATATATCCAGACCTTGATACCAATCGTACCATAGGTACAAAAAGCCACCACATTGGCATAATCCATATTCGCCCTTAAGGTCGATAGAGGAATTTTACCCTTATGAAACATTTCTTTCCGGGCAATTTCTGAACCATCGAGCCTACCGGAAATTAAAATCTTAATTCCCTCAACACCCTTAACTACCAATACCTTTTCCAGTGTCTGCTTTACTACTCGTCTAAACGGAGTTCTTTTTTCTATTTGTTCAGCTATATTACCCCCCACGATCATAGCATAAGCTTCTGGATCTCTGATTTCATCGATTTGTAATTTTACCTCAAATTTATTTAATAGCAACTCTTTTTCATGGAAACCCAGTGATGGCAAAGTTGACATATCACTTCTCAATTTTTTAAGTATTTTGACTAATTCTTTTCTTAATGTTTCAGATCCAGTGCCACCACGTCCAATTATTAAACCAGGTCGAGAAGTTTTAATAATCACATTGATTTGATTGCCATTTCTTTCAATCTCAATACGGTCAACCCCCATCTTTTTTAATTTTAGATCAAGATATTGCCTAATTTCATAGTCTTCCCTAAGAAAAATCTTGAATGGCTTCAAGCTAAACCAGCGACTCTGCCAGTCTCTGGTAATTCCTAATCTCATTGAATACGGATGTGTTTTATTGCCCATGTTGGTAGTTGGTAGTTGGTAGTTGGTAGTTGATAGTTGGTAGATTTCTACAAACTACTCACTACAAACTACTCACTAATTTTTATTCTTTCTTTGATTTTTTTATTTTTTTATCTTTTTCTTCTTTACTATTCAAAACCAAGGTCACATGACTGGTCCGTTTCTTAATCATATTAGATCGTCCCATAGCTCGGGGACGTTGTCTCTTTAAGGCTGGACCCTCATCAATAATAATTTGTTTAATATAAAAATTTTCGTTACTAAGATTGAGATTCTTGGCATTAGCAATCGCTGAATTCAAGAGCTTTAGAATTGGCCCACCAGCCTTCTTGACTAAAAACCTTAACTGATTGACTGCTGTTACGATACTTTTACCTCGAATTAAATCTGCTACTAGTCTTACCTTCCTAGGCGCCATTCTTAAATGATTTAAACTTGCTTTTACTTCGGACATAATTAATAGAATATAGAATATAGAATATAGAAGTTTGGGGATCATGAAATTATTCCAAATTCTATATTCTATATTCTATGTTTTAGTTTTCCCCGCATCAGCCGCTTTCTTTTCTATTTCTTTTTGCATTTTACCGCCATGCCTAATAAACTTTCTGGTTAAAGAAAACTCACCTAATCGATGGCCAACCATCTCTTCAGTTACAAAAACCGGTACATGAGTTTTTCCATTATGAACTCCGAAAGTAAAATTAATCATTAACGGAGAAATTACTGACGCTCTTGACCAGGTTTTGATGATCATCTTATCGTCAATTTTCATATTACCTATTTTTTTTAATAATTTTGGATCGATAAATGGACCCTTTTTAAGACTTCGTGGCATGTTTTAATTTCAGATTTATGATTTATGATTTATGATTTATGAATAATTTTGAAATTCTTAAATCTTAAATCTTAAATCTTCTTTTACTTCTTAGTTCTTCTTTTTACTATATATTTATTTGATATCTTACTCTTTTTTCTGGTTTTTACTCCAAGGGCTGGTTTACCCCAGGGTGTTTTTGGATACTTTAAACCAATCCCTTGTTTTCCTTCACCTCCGCCATGAGGATGATCACAGGGATTCATGACTGAACCCCGGACTGTTGGTCTAATTCCCAGATGACGACTTCGACCCGCCTTACCAAGATTGATAAGAATACTCTCTGGATTAGAAACAAGACCAATCGAAGCCCAACAATCACTTTTAACTTTTCTAATTTCAGAAGAGGGCATCGCGAGATGAGTTAAACCACTATCGTGAGCCATGATTTTAACACTGCTGCCAGCTGCTCTGGCAAATTTTCCTCCTTGTTTTGGAGTTAACTCAACATTATGAACAAACTGACCAACTGAAATTCTGTATAATGGCAGACGATTACCAGGATTCAACTCAGCTGTTTCAGAATTAATAATTGAATCCTCAACCTTTAAATTCTGAGGCGCTAAGATATATCTCTTTTCACCATCGCTATAATTAATTAAGGCAATAAAACCTGTACGATTGGGATCGTATTCTATTGAAATAACCTTACCTGGTATATTACATTTATCCTGTTTAAAATCAATCATTCGGAAGTTCCGTTTATGTCCACCGCCTTTATGACGAACTGTTATTTCACCTGATTGTTTCCGTCCCGATCTTTTTCTTTTACCAAAAGTCAGCCCTTTTTCTGGTTTCATTTTGGTAATATATTTTTTATAATCAACGAAAAGAGTTTGTCTCATCCCTGATGTTTTAAATCTTGCTTTAATCATAAAATAATCCACAAATAACAACGAATTTATTACGAATGGCGACGAATATTCGTTGCCATTCGTGAATGACATTCGTTGCCATTCGTGTCTTAGATACCGAAATCTATTTTTTCTCCCACTTTTAAAGTCACAACAGCTTTTTTGTGACCTGGTTGCCAACCAATCACTCGGCCTCGCTTTTTTATCTTACCAGCAGTTTTCAAAATATTTACCCCTACTACCTTAACTTGATAAAGATCTCTGATCGATTTTTTAATTTCATTCTTACTAGCATCATCGATAATCTCAAAAGAATATTTATTAAGATCTTTTAAAATTGTTGCCTTTTCGGTAATAATGGGATTTCTCAAGGACTGACTAATTCGATTCTTAAAATCTGGGGTACCCAAAACAGGATTACCTTTAATAGTCTCGCTGCTTTTCCTAACTGAAGTTTTCTTATTTAATTTAGGTTTAGAAATTTTAGAGACAGAAGATTTATCAGTTATTTTCAAGCCAGCAGTATTTTTTGTCTTTCTAAAACCTGAACTAAATATTGGAAGTTTAAACATCGCTTCACTCTCTTTACCAATTACGAATTTACCGCAAATTTACGAATTTTTTAAATTATTCGGATATTCGTGAATGATTCGTAATTCATAAAATTATTACTTTTCTTTATTAAGATTAATTAGTTTCTCAATCGAATCTTTAGTTAAAATTAAAAACTTATAATCAAGCAAATCAATGACATTTAAATTTTTAGCCTCAAGAACTTGAACTTTGGGAAGATTTTTTGATGACCTGATAACTGTTTGATCTGGCATGGCTGTAACAACCAAAGCATTGTATTTTAATAATTTTGAACTTTTAAAAATAGCATTAAAGATATTAGCCATTAATTTAGTTTTGGCTTTTTCAGTATATAAATCATCAACAATAATTAATTGATTATCCTTAACTTTCCGACTTAAAACCATCAGCATCGCCTTATGCTTCATTTTTCTATTGATCTTTTTCTCAAAATTTCTTTCTTTTTTAGGACCAAAAGTAACACCGCCGCCCTTCCAAATTGGCGAACGAATAGAACCGTGTCTCGCTCGGCCAGTTCCTTTTTGCTTCCATGGTTTCTTACCACCACCACTAACTTCACCGCGACCCTTGGTATGAGCGATCGTCTTACGTCGATTAGACATCATGGAAACATAAATTTGATGAACTAAATCAGAATTAAACTTAACGTCAAAAATACCAGTTGGTAAATCAACCGTGCCATTCTTTTCTCCTTTTTTATCTAAAACATCAATCGTCATAATTTTAACTTATAGTTTATTAGTTTATCAAGTAATAGGAAATATAAAAAATTTTTGAGGTCGAGGCTTTCTCTTTTACAAATTACATATAGAAAGCCGAGGCTCACACGAAAATTTTTTACATTTCCTATTACTTAAATATTTTTTTCTTAGCTTTTGTTCCTGATTTAGTTATTTCTAATAAGACTCCTTTTCTGCCCGGAACTGCGCCCGAAACAGCTAATAAATTATTTTCTTGATCTATCTTCATAATTTTTAAATTTTTAACAGTTTTTCTCTCTCCACCCATTCGCCCAGCCATCTTCTTACCCTTAATAACGCGCTGTGGCCAAGTGGAGCCAATCGAACCGGGCTCACGATGAGAGTGTTTAGTTCCATGAGTTCTGGTAGCTCCAGCAAAACCATGTCTTTTTACAACCCCCTGAAAACCAAAACTTTTTGAAATACCAGAGACATCAACTGACTCTCCTTCCTTAAATAAAGAAATTAAAATTTCTCTACCTCTTGCCATACCTGATTGATCTTCATTAATCCGAAATTCTCTAAGATACCTAAGATTATTTAAATCCTTTAAATGTCCCGCTAGTGGCTTATTCATTTTCTTCCTTTTAAGATCGTAACCAACTTGAACAGCCGAATAACCATCATTTTGCTTTGTTTTAACTTGGGTAATGACACTTGGACTCACCTCAATAACCGTTATTGGTGTTACCAAACCAGCAGCATCAAACATCTGAGTCATTCCTATTTTTTTACCAAGAATAGAATTCATATATCATCAAACAAAAAATCGAGACTAGCCCGATTTTATTGTCTGGCTTTCATTTCTACTATCTTATAAGTTATTGGTAGTTATTCATTGAATAATAAAATGATTAGACCTTAATTTCAATATCAACACCAGCTGGTAAACTTAAATTAGTCAAAGCTTCGATGATTTTCGAACTCGGATTGATAATATCAATTAGTCTTTGGTGAATCCGAATTTCATATTGTTCCCTAGAATTCTTATGAACAAAAGTAGAACGATTAACCGTGTACTTTTTTATTTGACTAGGTAATGGAACTGGACCAACAATCTCAGCGTCAAATCTTTCGATATTTTCAATAATTTGACGAGTACTATTGTCAATAATCTTACTGTCGTAAGATTTTATTTTAATCCTAATTCTTTGCTTAACTTCTGTCTCTTTCGATTTCTCGGTAATCTTAGTAACTATCTTCTTTTTCGATTCCGCTTTTTCTTTAGTTGTATTTGTTAAAGTATTTACCATGTTGATTTTATTAAATAAAACCACGACTAACTGATCACTAAACGAGAATTTTAGTCACCACGCCCGCCCCAACCGTTTTTCCTCCTTCTCGAATAGCAAATCGTTGTTTCTCTTCCAGAGCAATTGGTGATATTAATTTAACTTTCATATTAACAGTATCGCCCGGCATAACCATCTCGGTACCAGCTGGTAATTCTATTTCTCCAGTCACATCAGTAGTTCTAATATAAAATTGCGGTTTATAGCCCTTCATAAATGGTGTGTGACGACCGCCTTCTTCTTTGGTTAAGACGTAAATTTCGGACTCAAATTCAGTATGAGGAGTCACACTACCTGGTTTAACAATAACTTGACCACGCTGAACATCTTCTTTCTTAATACCTCTCAAAAGAATGCCGGCATTATCTCCAGCCAAACCCTCATCAAGAGATTTATTAAACATTTCAATACCCGTGATAATTGTTTTGGTAGTGGGCACAATTCCCACGATTTCTATTTCTTCATTAACTTTAGCTTTACCTCTTTCAATTCTACCAGTCACAACAGTTCCCCGACCTTCAATAGAAAAAATATCTTCAATCGGCATTAAGAATGGTTGATCAATCTCTCGAACTGGATCAGGAATACCCGCATCAACGGCTTCAATCAACTCGAGAATTGGCTTGACCCATGGATCATCCTTTGAGGTCGCCTGGAGAGCCTTAACAGCAGAACCCCTGATAACTTTTATAGTATTACCCGGAAAACTATATTTATTTAAAAGTTCTCTAACTTCTGATTCAACTAAATCAATCAACTCCGGATCGTCAACCATATCAGTCTTATTCAAAAATACAACAATGGCTGGCACGGCTACCTGACGAGCCAAGAGAACGTGTTCCCGAGTTTGAGGCATAGGACCATCAGCAGCTGAAACAACTAAAATAGCACCATCCATTTGAGCGGCTCCAGTAATCATATTTTTAACATAGTCAGCGTGTCCTGGACAATCGATATGGGCATAATGTCTTTTAGCGGTTTGAAACTCCGAGTGATGAATAGCGATCGTAATCCCCCTCTGTCTTTCTTCTGGAGTATTATCAATTTGATCAACACTTTCGACCTTAGATTTAAAATCACCGCCAACTAAACTTAAACAATGTAAAATTGCTGCCGTAAGCGACGTTTTACCGTGATCAACATGACCAATGGTTCCAACATTTACGTGTAACTTATTTCTCTCAAATTTCTCTGCCATTTTTCTTTAAAGCAACTTCTTGTTAAGCCAGAAGACGTCACTTAATTAATTATTTTTTACGACTTATTAGAGTCCATCTTATTATTTATTATCTTGAATGTCAACAATCAATCGCTCACAATCAATCGCTCACCCGAATTCAATAATTAATTGCAACTCCTACTCTATTAGATAATACTTCTCATGGAGTCAGACCGTCAAATCTTCTGATCTTGAATCGTGATTTCGACTTTGGTTTCGATAATTTCGAATTTCTTTAAATACCTCTTCTGTTGTTCTTTCTTATCAATAATGTTTTGCTCTTATTTTAATACCGACTGGTAGTTCTTGAGCAGGAAGACGACCTCTTTTCTCAGATGGGTTTTAACCCATGCCTTTTCCTTTTCACCCGACAGAAGCTCGGCCAGTCCTCGCAAAATTTCGTTGTCTTTGACCGCTTCGACAACGGGGATGCAATCGGCCATATATTCTTTGATAGTTTTTCCGGTTCGAGCTTTGATTACTTCAGCATTGATATCCCAGTGATTTGTACCAAAGAACCAGATATCGTAAATATCACGCATCGCCGTTTCGCTTCGAGTTGTCAGAGCCGCCAGCTTACTGGCAAAGAGATAATCTTTCTTGCCAGCCAACATAGAGATACCAAGATATTCTTTTATTTCGTAATGCTCTTTGATCTCTGGCATCAGGATTCTCACCTTCACTTCAACTTTGACATTGTGGTCGGTATCGCCATAGAAGAGCAGAAAAAAAATAGTGTTTCGTTTAATATAGTCGTCTTTGATATCTCCATACTTTCCTAACATGCCATGGATTTTTTCATGGACTAGTTTTTGAGTGGCTTCGTCTGTGGAAAATAGATCGAAATCGAGGTCTACCGAGAAACGTGTCAGGCCATAGAAAAAGTAAGCACAGGTGCCGCCCTTGAATCCCATGAGAGATGAGATGGAGGTATCAAAATAAATCTCCCGCAATATCTGTCCCATGATCAGTTGATGTTTTTCTTTATTGAGCATAGTTTTTTTGGTATTGAGCGACTCGCTTTATTAATTGCTTGTTATCGTAAATCTTGGCCAGCTCCAAGCACGTCTCCCAGTTAATAGATCGCAAGTTGTCAAAATAAAATTTAGGAGATAAATAAATGGTATCAAGAAATGCCCGCTCCGGTGTAGCGATACTGTAATTTTTTTCATTCTTAACGCCAAGTGCATTGAAGAGAACGCTATCTTTCAGTTTTCTAAATGTAATTGTATGATTGCCAATCTTTTTTACAGTGGGATAGGGACCGGCTACAAAAATCGAGTCATGATGTTGGAAAATAATACCGGCTTCTCGAAGGACTATCTCAAAACTTATGTAGGAGGGAGTATAGATACTCGTTGCCAATTCCTTCGGATTGTAATTTTTATCTTTTGCAAAAACACCGCGAGTCAGACGGATCAGTGATCCTTCTTTGGCGTAGTATTTAATCTTTGAGATAAGGTTAACTGTATTAGTTTCCTCCCAAATCAAAGCGATATCCTTTATGGTCAGGATTGTCTTAAGAGATTCGTATAATTTGGCAATAAGATTGTTGGTAGCCATATATCAACATGTTTAATGGAAAGGTGATATTTCCACCTCTCCATTATATATTATTAAATAAAGGCCGTCAAACGGTATTAGTCCAATACGATAGTTACGACGGAAGGTACTAGCTGTCACGGCTGCGAAGATTGCACTGATTGCTCCAAAAAGTAAGTGTTCTTCCCCTTCAAGGGACAAGGAGTGTAGTAAGATATTTTTGCTACACTCCTACTTTTTTATAAAAGAAGATTCAATAAAAATATTTTTCGGCTTCATTCCCATAATTTCTTTCCAAGACTTGTTAGGAAAGATTTTACGAAATGATTTGATTATTCTGTAACCAATTGAATAACCTGTCCATCTTTTATATTTTTTATTTCCAAAAAAAACATCTCGATATAAATGATATCCTCTTGAATTTAGTGAACTATTTAATAAAGAAAAAGTTAACTTACATTCTTTTTCATTTAGTGCTTTAGACCACAAAGCTGGTTGCCCACCAATTATTTCTTCTCTAAAATTTTCAGCAAGACCCTCAAAAATCATTATATCAAAAAGTGTCTGATTATGTTTATGATAATAAAAAAACACAGAGTGATTTAATTCATGAGCAATTGTTTTTTCCAATGACCTAAGAGAAAATTTTTCTAATGAAATAAATAGATGAATGGTATTGGTAAACGGAGTAAATCCAGTTACACCTTCAAATGCTTTATTATATGGTGTATTAAGCCAGGAAAAGATGAATACAAAAAATGGTAAATTTGGTAATGGTAATTGTTCGTTACATTTTTTTATCGTTAATCGGATAATTCTCTCAATTCTTTCTTGGTTGTAAGTATTTAATTGTTGATATTTTTTAACAATATCGTCGGTAAACCGATAGGAAAGATATTTAGTTAACTCTGTTTTTTTGCGGTAACCAGCATATCCTATTTTTCTATTCAACTTAATACTACCAACAATAATTTTAACAAAAGATTCTTTATTCATTTCAAAGACATTAGGAAAACAAAATTTGATTTTTATAGTATTAGATTGAATCATATTAAAATAATAACAAAAAAAATGAGTGTGGTATATAGTTAAATATATCATGTCGTACCAAAATGATAATGTCATAGTAAACCAAGACTAGAAATGTCATACCCTTAATCATTGTGCCATAATTTACCTAGGTCGCAAAAATTTAGTAACCTAGTAAAAATTATGGAACAACAATTAATCACTATGACTCTTGATCATCCCTAGAGAAATCAATTAACAAGAAATATTTCACCAAGAAAAAGTCGCACAAATTTAAATTTAAAAAATTCCAAATTTGTCAAGGTATGACATTTCTAGTCTTGGTTTGACAGAGACACGGAGACAGACTCGCCTTCAATCATCTATTCTGTGAATAAATCTAAACTTAAAAACTAGTTTTGGAATATCTCAATAAAACCAAGCTCTGCGCTTTATGAGTTAATAATCTTTAAAAAACTAAAAAAGATTTTATCAATCATTGGACATTTAGGAGATAAAGACCAGTGACTTATCCCCGACTGCAACTCGTTTTTATCATTATCTTACTTATAAATTAACCTACCCAATGTGACAACATTCCGATAAAAAGAAAAAAATCTTCAAAGACCAAAAAGAATTAAGTAAACACTCGCTCCAGTAAAGCCCAGTCGGTCATTCTAATTGAAATATCTGATACAATAAAGAAGAATTTACTCTGTTTTCAAGCCTTCTTTTTTTTCTTTAGATATTATTTGTTTTGGTTGATAGTCAGGAGTATACCAACCAATTCCATTATTTTCTCCAGCACGTTGTCGAATACGTGAGGCTGTTGGTTTTGAAACATTGAATCGTTGCATAATTTCTTTAAGCGGTGTATTAAGTTCGATTTGTACTTCTATCCTTTCCGAGTTACGAATTTCACGATCAATTTCAGCATTTAAACGAATATTCTTACCAATAGGAATATTATAAGACTGTAAATTACTGATATCAAACCTTTTGTGTACTATTGCTATTGCCGCTTGCAATAACCGACGAGCTTTTGATTCGGTAATTTCCATTTTCCAGCCTATTTCTAGAGTATTTCTACCTTGTAGATAGAATTCAAAAGCTTGCCATTCAAGCTCTGATTCTACTCGATCATCTAAAATAACATCCCGACATTTTTCATAATGTTCTTTAAACCACCCGGCTTCATGATATTTTTCCCAAAAGTTTTCGGCAAGGGCAATGTCATAGGATTCATCATAATCTTCTCCATGTTCCAAGGAAACTTCTTTATGACTCCGTCCAGCAGTTAATCCATAATTTGTCATAAAATGATATATATGTCTCCCAAAAGATTGTAAAATCTCAATAAACTGTTCTTTGGGTAAATTTCTATAATCTATCTTATCCCCATTATTTTCTTGTGGACAATGATCTAGGAGAAAAATGGCTACTTCCTGATATAAATCTTCTGGTAACACCTGATTCAACCATTCATTATAACGTCTAATTTGTGCGCGTAATACCGGAGACAATTCATGTTCAGGAAATCTTCTACCAGCTACTTCTTCAATCTTTCCACCCCAAAAAGATTCCTCATTTCCCGAGGGGGGGGTATTTCCGTTTTCTAATTTTATTTCTTCGTTCATAAGTTTTTAAAAATAATTATTGGGATTCGTATTTCTTAATTAAAATTCATGTGTATAGTAATATGATACCATCATTTAAAATTAATAGCAAATCCAAGTCTTGTCTAATACAAGATGATACCCAAATGAATCTTGATTATAACACAAAATGAAGTGGTCCTGGTTGTCTAGACAGTAATTGTGGATAATTTGTGTTGAACTGATGGCGTTAAGATTTTGGATTTTTCTTTCGACCTTTGAAAATTAAAATACATATTAGCAGGGGTTTGTTTATTTAATGACTGGTGCTTTCGTTTATGGTTATAAAACAAGAAGTATTCAGTTAGCCCAGTCTTGGCTTCATTAATATTTTGATAAGATTTTAAGTAAACATTTTCATATTTAACCGTTCGCCATAATCGTTCAGTGAAGATATTATCCAGACAACGACCTCGACCATTCATACTAATTTTAACCTTTTTATCTTGAAGTGGTTTCAGAAATTGTTCTGAAGTAAAATGGGAACCTTGATCGGAATGGATAATTTCTGGAGTCTCATATTTTAACTGAGCCTGATCGAGAGCTTCAATAATTAATTTAGTATCGTGTCGAGTCGAAGTCACCCAGCCAACTATCTCTCGAGTGAAGGCATCGACAACGGTGGCTAGGTAAATAAATCTTCCTAGGAACCAAAGATAAGTGAAATCTGAGACCCAAACTTGACTAGGACGATTGATTATTAGACTCTTAATTAAGTTAGGAATCATCGCATTCTTTTGACCTTGGTCAGATTTT
>JACQAJ010000026.1 GCA_016195045.1 Candidatus Azambacteria bacterium
ATACTCTTCAATAAATTTTCCAAATACCTCTTTTTTGGTTTCCATTTTCATAGAAACACGGTAACCTATTTATTAAATATCCAGTAGTATTTGGGTAACATTTATTATTAGCTATAGCGCTATCAAGACTTTGTCAGTATTTTCTAATCCAGGAATGATACCGAAATGAGTATATCATGTTTGGTGAAATTGTTGAATAATTTTGTTGAATTTTTTGTTAAATTTTGTTAATTAAATAATTTTAATTTAGCTTTTTGCATCTTTTGAGCTGATTCATTATCACTTTGTTTTTGGGAAATTTCTTTCAGAAAAGAAGCTGAAATATCTGGTTTCAGATATTTCTCGAAGTTAGGAAGTGAAATTAATTTCTCGTAGGGTGTCAGATAAGTGTCATAGATTTTTTTAATCTTTCCTTTCTGATCAACATAGTCAGTCGCAAATCCACAGGGTCGATGATAGTTCAAATAGTCACTCAGATGATCTCGATAAAATCGGTTGATATTCTGAGCATATCTTTTAGGAATGTAAACATGTCCTAAATGTTTTCGGATGACGGCTCCATTTTTAGATTCTACTAAAGCATTATCATTGGTTCGGCGAGACCGAGATTTAGTTTGATCGATCAGAAGTTTCTTTAAAAGTTTGGCGGTCACCTGGTTGATATACTCACTGCCATTATCGGAATGAAAACCTAAAATGACAAAAGGGAAACAATTCAATAAGACTTCCAAAAGAGGTAAGAGAAATTGTTCACTAATACCTTCAACGCAACCAACAATTTCCCATTGAGTTACTTCATCGACTAAATTAATATGATAGACGCTTTTTTCTTTATCTCGATCACCCTGATGAACAGTGTCTATGCGGATAAAACCAGGTCGGCCAGTTGGTTGAGGTTTCCTTCGTTCTCCAATGTTTCGATCCACCGCTTGAGTTTTAGCAACGAAGAGAACCTGCGATTGATACTGTCGAGACTTCTTTCTTAAGTTATAGATGTGGGGTACTGAGATGTGAGCAATATTTTCATAGAGAGTTTTTCCAAATATCTCGGACTCTCTTTTTAAGATTCTCTTGGTCGCGGGACCAGACAATCGACCATGGGCGTTATCGGTCTCAATTAATCGAGCGACATCAGAAGTTCCGTATCGGATGAAAAAAGTATTTCTTTTCAAGGAACTTAATTTAATTCTTCCAAATTTCTTTTTTTGTTTGATTAATTTCTTGACCTGACTTCTTGATTTTCCTGTCATCTTTTTAAGGTAATCAATAACTAATTTTCTCTCTCCTTTCTTGAGAGAGAAATATCTGAACCGCGTGATAACGGTTTCAACCCAATCATACATCTTTTGTTTGTTTTGGTTTCCTCTGGTTTCAGAGCTAAAAGTTACTGCTCCGTCGACCCCCTTCAGAAACTGTTCCAACTGTGTCATACTGATGATACTTTCATCATTCATAGTGATTTTCATACAATCACCATTATGACTGATTGAGACACAAAGTGGACCTCATTTGAGGTTCATTTTGTGTTATAATCAAGATTCATTTGGGTATCATCTTGTATTAGATAAGACTTTGTCTTGACTAAAAATTAAATAAGATTAAGATAATAACAGACTTATTACTGTATAATTTTTTCAGTGAATCATTTAGATTTCGAGCGAAACGTAATCAAAAATTTTGAATAATACTGTAAGTATTTTGATAAATTTTTGACAAGTCATAGCCGAAATATCAATGATTTTAACGGAAACATTATACAGTAACAAGTCTGTCGAGTCCGCCCGAGAAGAGCAGGACTTTTTTAATAACTCAAAGAATCATTCTAGACTTATTCCTCGATAACTTTCGTAATGAAATCTACCTATTTTCAAGCGAGACGAGGAAGACAAGTAAAAAATATTGAGGCATAACCAAGTTGTGGTGAAATGTTTTTATGCAGTCTGACGAAGTCGCAGCTGAAAAGATGTGGATTTCATAGAAAGGTTATTGAGGAACAAGCCTTATGTTAGACAAAAAACAATTTTTATCAGCCCTAACTCAAATATGTGAAGAAAAGGGTATTGATCGAGGAAAGGTGATTGAGGCGATTGAAATAGCCATGGCAGCTGCTTATAAAAAAGATTACGGCAAAAAAAATCAAATTATTAAAGCTAAAATAAATCTGGAAACTAATACCACTTCGTTTTATCAACTAAAAATAGTGGTTGATGAGTCGATGATTTATACGGATGCTGATCGAGAAAAAAGAGAATTAAATAATCCCAACGAACAATCAGAAGAATCAATAATTAAAAAAATCCATTTTAATCCCGAGACCTATATTATGATTGATGAGGCTCAAAAAATTGATCCCCTGGTTAAACTGGGCGATGAATTAAAATTTGATCTTGAAGAACAGTTAGACTATGGAAGAATTGCCGCTCAAACTGCTAAACAGATAATTTTACAAAAAATTCGAGAAGTAGAAAAAGAAACGATTTTTAAAGATTTTAAGAAAAAAGAAGGAGAGATTATTAGTGGAATTATTCAACGAATTGACAATGGTGATGTGATTGTTGATTTGGGAAAAATTATCGGGATTTTGCCATTAAATGAACAAATTAAACATGAACGATATCAACCAGGAGCTCGATTACAGGCTTACATTTTATCAGCAAATCTTTCTTCTAAAGGAACAGTGATTATCCTTTCTCGAACCCATCCATCTTTGGTTCTGAAGATTTTTGAAATGGAAGTTCCGGAAATTGCTTCCAAGGCAGTTCTTATTAAATCAATTGCTCGTGAAGCTGGTTCTCGGACAAAAATTGCGGTCACTTCTGAAGAGGATGGAATTGATCCAATTGGCTCCTGTGTTGGATTGAAAGGAATTAGGGTTAATACCATTATTAATGAATTAGGCGGCGAAAAAATCGATATTATCGAGTGGTCAGAAAATCCAGTTCAATTTATTAAAAATTCTATTTTACCAGCTAAGGCTAGTAGTGTTGAGGTTTTCCAGTCTAGAGAGGCTCTAATTTTAGTACCAGAGGATCAACTTTCTTTAGCGATTGGTCGAGATGGTCAAAATGTTCGATTAGCGGCTAAACTGACTGGTTATCGAATTGATGTTCGGATGATTAAAAAACCAGCCGAGGAAATTCCGGTCGAGATAATCAAGGAAGTGTCAGTTGAAATACTTCCCAAACCAATCGAAAATAGTAAAGAATAAAACAGGGAAACAGGGAAACAGGGAAACAGTAACCCCGCTTTGCGGGGCTACTGTTTTTTTGTTTGTTTTATTGTTTCTTTGCTTTAGTTCTCGAGATAAGGATTTCTATTACCACGAGCCTCAAAGTGGAGATGGCAGCCAGTCGATCGGCCAGTACTGCCCACTAGACCGATAACCTGGTTGTAAGAAACATAATCGCCGATTTGAGCGATAACTTTGCTCAAGTGACCGTAAAGTGTTTCTGAACCATCAGCATGTTGAATGATAATATTATATCCATAACCACCATTCCACCCAATATCATCAGCCCTAATGATTAATCCCGGAGCCGAAGGAAAGACTGATGTTCCACAAGGACTGGCAATATCGACACCATTATATCGACCGTGCATTCCTTGACTGATTCGTCCCACTAAAAGAGGTTTTTGTAAAAGATCATTATTAGGAGTTAAAGTGATCGAATAATGTCTTAAATAAGAAGAACCAGATTTTGATTTTTTAGATTTTAGAACTAAAATTGGCGCTTCGATAATTCCATTAGGAATAATCAGCTCTTTGCCCTCAACTACATAGTTAGACGCCAGTTGATTGAATTCGGTAATCGCCGAAGCTTCAGTTTTAAATTTTTTCGCAATGCTTTCAACCGTTTCATTCTTTTTGGTTGTATAAGCGATTCCCGAGATGGGCAAAATTACTAATTGATGGCCAGGTTTCAATTCTTTATTTTTTAAATTATTGGCCCAGATAAGAGTATTAATAGTAATATTGAAATGAGCCGCCACACTTGATAGGGTATCACCCTCCTTCACTAGATAAACAGTTAGGCCATGACTATCATCTTGATAAAAGACTAAGGGTAAAAGTGAATCATTCTCCCAAGCGCCAAAATAAGAACCTCGATCTTCTTCTGGTTCATCATCAGAGCCACCAATGGGTTCAAGTTTGGCGGCAAAAGAAGTTTGATTATTTAAAGTAAAAGCTAAATTTTCTGTCGTTTCCCCATTTCCAGTCATTAGGCTTCTATTAACTCCTAAGACGATTAATGGAAAAATAACAAAAAAGATCACAAAAAAACGGCGTTTAACAAGTAAATTTGTTACGCGTATCATTTTTTGCAGAGATATTAAATTGAGGTTATTAACTAAGGATTTTAGCCGATTTGATAAATTCATGGTCAACCACTTTTTGGCTAAAACTATCAATTTTTGAATACTAATTAGAGTGGCTATTAATTCTTACTCTCAGAGAAATCTATCATCAGTAAGAATAAATAACGATATTTTAGGCCTTTTTGTTATAAAATCTTCACATAAACAAGCCTATCTAATAAAACGACTATTTACTCATTATTTAAAACAAAATTAGGCGGCTTGCCTAACTATAATTTGTCATTAAAAATGAAATTTTTTAGCATTTTCTACTCTTTTTCCTTAGATTAATTTTAGCATTGAATTGGCCCCTGGTCAATTAGTTATCCACAGTCGTAAAATTTATTAACGGGTTAACGGGTTTCCATCTTTGTGCGTAATAGATAATAATAAAGTGTTACCCAAATAATTCTGGAATTTTAGCGAATTTTGACTAAAATTCAGTGGTTCCGTGTTTCTTCTGTATATCGTAAAGAACTTTCTTCAATCGAT
>JACQAJ010000027.1 GCA_016195045.1 Candidatus Azambacteria bacterium
CTTGAGTAATACTCCGATAAATAACTTTCATACTTAAATGATAGACCGATATATTAATTTGTCAAATCAATCTTACAAATTAGTATTAATTTATAAGATATGGGGCTGTCGCCGAATAGAGTTTTTTGTAAATTCTATGTTGGGGTACCATTTTTTTCTGGCTTCTTCGTTTGTCACCCATCATGGGTGTCATCCTGAGTCCCGCTTTGCGAGACGAAGGATCTCAAGAGTGCTGTGATATGGGATTCTTCTTCGCCACCTGGCGGATCAGAATGACAGAGGGATTCTATGAATGACAGTGAGATTCTTCGTCCGCTTTGCGGGGCTCAGGATGACAGCTTAAAAACTGTCGCTTTTTACTGTTCACCTACAAGATCCTTCGTCCCGCTTTGCGGGGCTCAGGATGACAGGAATTATAAATTATTACTTTTTTCACTTTTAGTTTTTAGTTTTTAGTTTTTAACTTTTCACTTAAGTAGGCTATTTAAAATGCTAGTCACACTGAATGAGAGAGCAATCACGACGATGGCGACAATCGTCCAAAGGAGAGTGTCTTTGGCTGATTTGACTTTGGTTTCATCGCCGCCCGAAGTCATAAAGAGCAGTCCGGACCAAATGACCATAATAATAGCAATGGGCGATGCCACTTTAAGCATAAAAAAGGCAATAGTATTGGCTAAGTCAGTAAAAGACTTAGCACATAATGGATTGGGGATAGAAACAGAACCAGAAGTTTGAGTCGCTCCTGTTGGGCATCCGCCTCCACCTTCCGTGACGGTAGTAGTACCTCCACCTTCCGTGACGGTAGTCCCTGCATAAACATAAACATTCCCGGAAAACACTAAGGGCACCAAGGTCGTTACAATTAATGTTTTTTGATTTTTTCATAATCTAAATACTTATTATTTTGTCATCCCGCACCCCCGATCAGAACCTGGTCCTCGACATGATCGGGGATCGAGGGTATTCTTTATGCGAGATCCAAATTCCAATAAATTACTTTTAAACATGGATTCCCGCCTGCTCAGGAATAACAAATGTAATGACTTAGTCGTCTTTTTCTATGATTACTGAAAAATTTAAAGTTTTTTGTCATAGTTTTTTATTTACCTGACCATTTTTTATAACTATCATGATTACCAACATTAACAAGTATTATTATATCTTTATTGAAATCAAAAAGTACTCGATATCCATCTCGTAAGTAGAAAGCATGATAATCCCCTAAATTACCACTTAGTTTATGGTTATGTAACATTGAACTAAATGAATTATTTATGAAAATTTTAATTTTCTCATCAAAATCATTTTGAATATAGAATGGTAGCTTTTTAAATGATCTTTTAAAACGGCTGGAGAGACTAATTTTCATACCTTCTCATGAATGTAATTCTTTGATAAGAGCCTTGGCTGAAGTAAAAGTTTTAGATTTACCAAGAGTATATTCAAGCCTGTCTTCCGCAACCATTTCATCAATAGTACTTGGTTCGTTAATTTTTTTTAAATCTTTAATCTCAGCTTCAAAAATAATCTTTCTTTTATTCCCATAGCTATTGACATAAAGAGGCTTGAGACCTGTAAGAGGAAAAGAAACTACTGCGGATTTTTTAGTATTAGTAATCATATTTATTAATTTTAGCGAATTACTTTTTAGCCGTCAAATTTTGTTTTAATAAACCATCGCACAATAATATTCACTTTTTCACAATAAGATCCCTCGCTTCCGCTCGGGACGACTTCGTCGGTTTTTAGTTTTTAGTTTTTTAAACAGTGGTTAATTCTATATTAATGGGTAGCGGAATAGCAATATCTTTCTTTTTAGATCGCTTTGTAAAACTAAGTATGGTAAACCCTTTTATTTTATGGGTCCGTGAGTCTTGACGAATAATAACATCGTCTGATGTCTCTTGAGATTCGTCTTGAGAAGATGGTTTACCTTTTGAAAGATAGAATACATCTGCCTCTGTATCGTAGTAATAATAAAGTTTCATAATAATTAATATTAATTCCTTTAGATTTTACTTGTTAAATAAGCGGTTAATATAAAATTTCGACTATTCTCTAACCTAACGACGATAGCAAGATATTTACTTTTCGGTAATTGTTTATATAAAATTACAACTACTGGATCATATTTTGAATGTTTGATAATTGTATAATCACTGATTGTTCCTTTGAAATATTTTTTGTAAGCGCGAATTTCTGGATGAAATTTTAAAATATGTTCTTGACGTTCATCAGTAAGTTCAATTGGCCCAAAAGACGACTGGAAACTTTTCATAATCTCTTTAATTATAATGCTATAATTGGATTATACAATACTTACAACAAAAGTAGAAAATTTTTCACTTTTAGTTTTTACTGATTCTTCAATCTCTCTCTTAATTTTTCCACTAATTTTTCCCGAGAGACGGTTTCTTGAACACCCGTATTCATTTCTTTAATAATCACGGTTTCATCAAAAACCTCTTTTTGGCCCAAAATCAAAGTAATTTTCACTTTGTACCGATCGGCAAATCTTAATTGAGAATCGAGATTATCTTTACTAAAAGCTTGAGCGACCTTAAAACCGCTTTTTCGCAAATCTTCAAAAAGTCTGAGCGCTTTTCGTTTCGTTGTTAAACCAAGTTGAACAATAAAAACTTCTGGTTCAAAGAGTTCATTGATTTTAATCTTTTGAGTCTTCAAAACCTCAATGATTCTTTCAATACCGAGCGCCCCGCCAACAGCCGGCATTGAACGACCGCCCAGCTCTTGCATTAAATTATCATAACGTCCGCCGGCGCAAAGAGCCAGTCTTCTCGCCTGCTGATTTTGCTGATTTTCGGTAATCGATTCCGCAAAGATTTCAAAAACAGTTTTAGTATAATAATCAAAACCCCTCACTAAATGAGAATTTAAAACATAGGGCAAAACCAGCTCATCAAGATATTCCAAGACATCTTGAAAATGTTTTTTACATTCTTCACAGAGCTTATCAACCATCACCGGAGCATTAAGAATCGCGGGTTGGCAAATCTCTTCTTTGCAATCTAAGAGCCGAAGAGGATTAACCTCATACCTATTTTTACAGTTTTGACAAAGATTTTTAACTAAGGGACGATAATACCGCAGAAGGGCCGTTCGATACTTAGGCCGACACGTTCGACACCCCATACTATTAACTTCCACCACTAAATTTTTAATTCCCAATTTCAAGAAAATCTCAAAAAAAACATTGATCACCTCCATATCAATAATGGGATCGCTGGCGCCAATCGTTTCCAAACCAAATTGATGAAATTGTCGCAAACGACCAGCCTGTGGTTGTTCGTGACGAAAAAATGATCCAGAATAATAAAATTTTACTGGTTGAGGAGATTCGAAAAAACCATTTTGAGTATAAGCTCGAACCACTCCAGCCGTCCCTTCTGGTCTCAAAACTAAACCATCTTTCTTGAGAAAAAACATTTGCTTCTCAACCACATCCGTCGCTTCACCCAAACTTCTTAAGTAAAGATCACTCGATTCAAAAATCGGTGTTTCGATTTTCACAAAACCATGTTCTCGAGCCATGTTTTTGGAAACTGATTCTACTCTTTCCCAGTATTTTTCGTCTTTGGGTAAAATATCAGGAGCGCCCTTAGGACTAACTAATGGAAGTAATTCTGATTTTTTAGGTCGGGACATAGTTGGTAGTTGGTAGTTGGTGGTTGGTGGTTGGTAGAAATTTCCTACTCACTACAAACTACTCACTACAAACTAGTTTTTAATATTTAAATACGGTTATTTTATTAAATGGCCAGCCGCGTAATAAGGCTCGGCCAATAATGGATTTCTTAGACACCGGGCCGAAATAACGCGAATCAGAACTGGCGGAACGATGATCTCCTAAAACAAAATATTCATTTTGGGCTAAATTTTTAGAGAAATCGCCATTAGTATAACCGCTAAGCCCGTAATTTTCGTTTAATAAATTCCATTCTAAATCCTTATCTTCTTTAAAGTAAACTTTACCATCTTTAATCATGATATCTTCTCCCGGTAACCCAACAATTCTTTTTATATAGTAATCCCCTGGTTTAATTAGAGGATGAAAAATGACTACTTCACCTCTTTTGGGTTGACGGAAAAAATAAGACAGTTCATCAACAATTAAATAATCCCCTGACTCAAAATTTGGCTCCATTGAAGCTCCGACCACAAAAAATGGCTGGATAATAAAATAACGAATAAAGAAAACAATTATTAGAGAAGTCAGTAAAAAATTCAAATTCTCGAAAATAAATTTAACAAGATTTTTTAGATAACTCATAAGAAATTTTAGAATTTAGACTTTTAATTTTAATCTAAAATCTTTTATAATCATTCTATATTAGAAAATAACTTTTTACAACCCCAGAAATGAGGTTGACTATTTCAAGAATACCGCACTCTCACCTCTATTCACTGTTGTCAGAATAATTTTTAATCGCTAAAATTTATAGTAATGCAATTTCGTGATCGAAAAATCTCTGAAAAATTAGGATTAGAAAAAAAATTTCTTCTGCTTTTGGTATCTTTATTTTTAGGACTCTTCATCTTATCGATAATTCCAGATAAAACTCTTTTAACAAAAAATAAAAATTATCTGGAGAATGGGTTGGCTTTTATTAGCAAGCCCAATTTTAGAACCTTATTCGAAAAAATTAAAGATGGCCAAGATATTAATATCTTAGTCTTAGGGATTTCTGGGGATAACCATATTTCTCCCAATTTAACTGATTCGATTATGATTTTACAAATCAATCCCTATAAACAGGAAAATTTGATGATCTCCCTTCCAAGGGATTTATATATCAAAACATCGACCGGTAAATTTAGTAAAATAAATTCTTTGTATCAAAATTATAAAGTTGATGGTATCCTGAAAAAGATCCGAGAAATAACTAATTTGGATATTAACATTTACTCAATCATTAAATTAAGTAGCCTCGAAAAAATCGTCGATAAAGTTGGTGGTCTTTATCTTCCTTATCCTTACCAGAATAAAAATCAACTCGCCTTTTTTGATGGCAGTCATGTTTTAAAATATGTTCGACTGAGACCTGATAGTGATTTTGGCAGAATGAAACGTCAACAAATAGTCATTGAAACTCTGAAAAATAAATTCTTAGATATTAATCCGATCTTTAATTTTTATAAAATCTATGAGATAATAAAAATTATTAAATCAAATTTATTGACCAATCTTTCAGCTGATGATTTGAGAGTTATTTTTGATATTTATAAAGCTAAGGATATTAAAAATAAATATCTATCTATCGATACCAGTAATTTATTAAAATCCAAAATGATTGATACCGATCTTGGCCAAGAATATATCTTAGAACCTAAACTGGGCCCAGAGAATTATAGTGAGATCCAAAAACTTATTGCCGAGCACTCGTCATCGACAAATGACCACTCATCGTTGTCCTTGTGAACCGAATGAAATGAGAGACAGCAATCTAATTAAGAAATTATATCAGTAAGTATTACAGAAATATGATTAAAAAAAATATAAAAATAAAACTTATTGTTGGGTTAGGAAATCCGGAGGAAAAATATGAAAAAACTCGTCATAATACTGGTCGAGAAATTGTTTTAGCTCTAGTGGACGATCTCGGGGCTGAATCAACCATTAATCAAGTCGAGAAAAATCATCTGGTCAGTCAAGCCAAAGGCTTGGGATTAACCATCATGACTCCTCAAACCTATATGAATGACTCGGGAAAAGCCGTCGGCGCTTTTCTAAAAAACAGTAAAATTAAACCGGCTCAAATATTAGTTGTTCATGATGATATTGATCTAGCATTTGGCAAGGCAAAAATTTCTTATGCCAAAAATTCGGCTGGTCATAAAGGCGTGGAATCAATTATCAAAGTCTTAAAAACTAATGAATTTTGGCGCTTGAGAATTGGTATTAGTTCAGGAAAGAAAAAGATTGATGCCTTAAAAATAGTTTTAAAAAAATGGCAACCAGAAGAATTAAAAATCTTTAAAAAACTAGTTAAAAAATCTGTTGAAACGATAAAAATAGCGGCCATGGAAGGACCGGAAAAAGCCATGAGTGAATTCAATTCTAAATTTTAGATTTTAGGATTAAATCAAAGGTCGACTAATAAAAGTAAGTTTAAAATATGACAAAGAAGATATTGTTAATATTAATAGTATTGTTTTTTAGCGTCACTTCCTCTCGGGGATATTATCATTCAAATCCAATCAATTCTTCTAACGAACCAGTTACCTCTTCCTCAACCGCTGTTCTAAAAACAGAAAGTGTTGAAAAAGCTGAGATAAAAACAGAGACCGAGAAAGGAAAAATTACTAATCAATGTGTTAGAGTGGCGGAAAAGAAAAAAAATGCATCAATTAAAACCACTAAAGATCTTTTTGCGGAAGCTCTAAAAATCGCTCGATCAGCCAAAACAACCAGTTTAAAATTAGCTTCAAAATTGACAAACAAAACCGAGAAAAAATTGGCCATCAAAGAAGCTAATGATAAATTTAAAAAGACTCAAAAAACATTGAAGGTTCAACTAATTGCAGATAAAAAATTGGCCTTAGAGACGGCCACTAGTGACCAAGCAAAATGTGATACCAATAAACCTATTACGCAAGAAACCTCGAAAAAAGTAGCGGAAACTCCAACACCGATTAAACCCATACCAACCGAAGCACCAACACCAGTCATAACACAAGCAACGATTAGTAATTTTGCTTTCCAGTCTCAAAATCTGACGATTAAAAAAGGAACGACCGTTAATTGGAAAAATAATGATTCAGCCCCTCATACCGTGACCGGCGATGCAGGCGGACCAGCAAGCGAAACATTAAAACCAGGTGATAGTTATAGTTTTAAGTTTGATCAAGTTGGGATAACAAAATATCACTGCGCCATCCATCCCTCAATGAAAGGCACGATTGAAGTCACGGAATAAAATGAAGAATAAAGAATCTAATAAAATTAAAAACCGATACTCAGATAAGTGTCGGTTTTTATTTTAGACTTGCTCCCTAATAACTTTTCGGCCAGTTTGTCGTTCTTTGGCACTGCGATAACCTTAGAACTCGTCACAATATATACAGTATTCTTCCTCGTTCTGCGGTTATCGCAGGCTCAAACAACACCAAACTAGCTTTGAAAATTATTAGGGAGCAAGTCTATTGTCTAAAGCAAGCAATAAGCCGAATTCTGTATTACTAATAAATTAATAATTGATAATCATTTATCTGTTTCTTCTATTACTAAAAGAAATCAAGCGACCTACGTTCCTTCTGGGAATAATTCCCAGAAATTCGGTCTTGCACTCAGGAAGGATTTAGCCGTTTCACCCCTAATATTACTATTAGGACTCACCCTTTTTCTCCCAGATGTCCGACATCTGGGAAAGAAGGATGATCTCATCCTTTCGAATGAAATCGTCTCTGTTCGCACCACTCAGCTCACGCTGGCCGGGTGTTACCCGGACCTGTTTATCCCTCCCCAAATAGAATTTTCAATTTTCAATTTCTAATTTTCAATTAATTTCTAATGATTAAATTATAAAACAAGTAGGAAAATTAAAAATTCTGCTTGAGAAGGGAGAGTGTTCGGACTTTCCTCCCCTTTCTTAATTAATCAAGAAAGGAGTAATTATCTAGCTTACTTTAAACAAATTAATTCTAATTCAATAAATAGATGGTTGTCAAATTTATGCACTCGCTTATCTTTGTCACCAAATTTGGACGGCCGTCTAAATTTGGTGACAAAGCTATTTTTAATTTTAGTATTAGTTAGTATTAAAAAGTTTATAATAGAGTTAATTAACCGTGAATTATGTTCAGTGGTTTAAGTTAAGAACTAGCACCTAAGGGCCGAACTAACCCTAAAATCAACAATCTTTAAAGATAATTTTTCTTGACCGTTATATCTATCAAGATGTAATTCAATGATCACGTCAATGATATCATTGATTTTCAATTTTTTATAGCCATCCCTAATATTAAAGGCTAAGGCCTCAAAAATCTTTTTTTGATTATCTTTATCTCTTAAGAAAAATTTAATATGTTTTCCACTACTACCAAGAAATTTTAAATCGATAATTTCAACATTTTTAATTAAAAAACGAGGATAGACGTTTTCTACCCCAAAAGGTTCAAATTTTTTCATCTCAGTAAACAGCGCCAGATTAATTTCATTAAAAGCAATTTCTAAATCAACTTCGAGAATATTTTTTATTTCGACATTTTTTAACCTGTCTTCAAGAACTCGCTGAAGCTCAATTCGAAATTTTTCGATCTGATCATTTTTAAT
>JACQAJ010000025.1 GCA_016195045.1 Candidatus Azambacteria bacterium
CTCGTTTTTGTCGTTATCTACCTTATAAATTAACCTGTCCTATGTGGCAACATTTATATAAAAAAGAAAAAACTATTGAGGATCAGAAAATCAATGACTTGATAACGGAATTTTTTAAAATCGGAACCGAAAAAACCGCCATCAATACCCAGATCAATAAAATTAAACAGACAATTATTAATTATATGGAAACCGAAAAACTAGGCCGAGTCTTCGGAGAAGCTGGTTATTTATCCAAAAGTATCAAGAAAAATTTTGATTATGACCTAATTAGATTAGAATCTGAGTTAAAGGCTAATAAGCTCTGGGACCAAGTTCTGAGTTTCGATGAAAAAAAACTTGATCTCTTATTAGAAACCCTACCTAGTCAATTAAAAAAACGGATAGCCGACAGCAAAATTTTTACTGGCGATACTATTTCTCTTAAATCAACGAAAACCAAAAAGAAATTTTAAATTATAGATCTGATGAAATTAAATTTTAAAACACTCGTAAAAATCTTAATTATTCTTTTTGCTCTGATTGGATTTATCTTAGTTTTTGGATATCTGGCTATTCGTCTGGGACTAACCAAGACTTCTGGAATTATTGATAACCAGACCAAGAACTTTCTTTCAAATCCCAAAGACTATCCCGTTTTCCCTCTGGCTCATACTCCGGAATGGATTGTCTTCCGTCAGGCTGTTTCAAAAGATAAAATCATTATTGAAAAAATTTCAAGTGAAGCGGGAATACCCGCCCGAATGCTGATCGCACTTCTGGTACCAGAACAAATGCGTCTTTTTCATAGCAATCGTCCATTATTTAAAAAAATATTTGAACCCTTAAAACTTCTGGGCAACCAAAATCAGTTTTCCTGGGGAATTTTTGGAATTAAAAATGAAACAGCTCAATTAATTGAAAAACACTTAAAAGATTCAAAATCTCCTTTCTATCTTGGCCCCGCCTTTGAATACTTACTTGATTTCCAGAGTTCAGATCAAGATCAAGAAAGATTTCAACGAATCATTAACGAAGGTGATCGAACCTACAGCTACCTTTATGCCGCCTTATATTTGGCTCAAATAAAAAACCAGTGGAACCAAGCAGGTTTCCCTATTGATGACAAACCAGAAATCTTGGCCACTCTTTGGAATCTCGGCTTTGAAAAATCAAATCCAAAAGCCAACCCAAGCTCAGGAGGTTCCATCCTGCCAATCAATAACACCAAGTGGAGTTTTGGTTCTTTCACTTCAGCCTTCTACTATTCAGATGAACTAATAGAAATTTTCCCTATTAATTAATAGACTTGTTCTGTAATAACTTTATTAATGAAATGTTCAGATTTTTAGATAAAATGAGGAAGATGAGTCCGAATTATTGAGGCATAACCAAATTATGGTGAGATAATTCGGATGAAATCTGACGAAATTTTAGTATGGTTGGAGCTGTGGTGGTACCGGAAGTTGGGGCTGTTCCACCATCTGCTCCAATAGTTGGACTTACTAAGGTAATAGTTTGGCCATTAACGAGAGCACTGACAACAGGAATATTACCCATGGCGCCAATAGAGATTACTTTAAGCACCGTGGATACAGAACCAGTTGCTGTAGCAATATCTGTTAAGATATCCAGTGTTTTCTTTGTTCTTGGCGCAAGGGTAAGGGATACTGGGAAAACATTGTCTAATGATGGTTGAATAGGATCTCCGACTACTATACCAGAATCCACAATTCTCAAACTGGCAAAATTTGTTAATGAAGAAGTTCCATTTAATGCCACCTTCAATGAAGTTACCTGAACCGCTTCAGAGGAACTTTTATTTTCTAATATAAATGAACCAATCTTCGCGCCGACAGTGTTGGGACTGACAGTTTGATCTGGATAGTTTGGATTTTTAGTGACCGTAAGACTAGGACTACCGATCACACTCGTTACAATATTACTGGCTCCGTCTTTGGTGGTGACTTGGACTTGATACTCTCCGAGAGTGGTGATACCGAAATCCTCAGTCATATCAAAATTAATAATACCATTTGATGATATCAATGTTCTCGATACAACTTTAGATGCACCGACTTGTGTTACTGTGACTTGTGTTAATGTCACTGTATTTGAAGTTTGGTCAAACCGAACACCCTGCAAAGACACACTGTTGGTATTTGAACTAGTAGTTATTTTCGTAATATACGGCGATGTTTCGCCAATTATGCTTACAGAATTACTTATTTTTAGAGGAACGGGTATGGATTTCTTTTGTCCATAATTAAGTGGTGACACGGTTCTAAAAACATAACTTCCCGCAAATAATTCTTTCGTTGGAGCCATCAAACTAACTTCAAATTGTCTTGATGGTAAACTAGTCAAGACAGAAGGCTTTACTTCATTAACATCCACCCTGGTTCCCTTTGTCCGTCCAACAAAGTTCTCTGAAACAAGATCGAATATATTTGCAATACTTTCTTTATATATATCGGCTGAATCTCCGGTAATTGTTAAACTCGTTGTTCCAACCAAGAATGAATCTTTGTCTTCCTGATTACTTATTGGCACAAGCTGAAGAGTCAATGTTAAGGGTTTAGTAAACTCCACGATTGGATCCGGTGTTACAATAAATTGAACCTTATTACTATTCCCTGTTGGTCCGGTAAAATTAATGAAATATTTCCCAGGTATAACTTTTACAAGTTTAGTTAAATTATCCGAAGATGTATTTTTAATCGCAGATGGGATAATAAAATTAAACCTTGTTTTATCTATTCTTTGTCCTCCAACTAATATATCTCCATTAATGGGTCCACCATCTTTAATGCTTGAAGCAAACCTAAAAATACCACTATTCTCTGGGAAATTAGATCCAATGATCTTAATTTTTGTTTTAACGGGACTAGAATTGGGAGTAAGGGTGGTGATAGTGGGAACAGTATAATTAGCCACAATAGTGAAAAAGTTATCACTATGATCACTCGCTTGTGAGCAAAGACTATTAATACCGACCTTCTTTACACAGATCCCGAGCTTGAATTGACTACCAATTTTAAACAAGGGTGAAAAATTACTAAATTTAGTCGGATCATCAACAAGGTAATCATACGAACCAATATTAGGAAGTTCTTGACCAATGTTTCTATTGGGGCCACCATCCGGTATAAGATAGATGGTTATTTTATCATTAGGACTGACTATATTTTTAGTTTTCCAAGTAATTTTTTGCTTTGATCCTACTGGCCACACCTCTCCTCCGTTAGGTGAAGTGATGGTGATGGAAGGAATCCCCACTAATTCTAAAGAAACACTATTACTATCACTCCTGCAACCACCGAGACAATCCTTAACCGTCGATATATTAACCATAAAACTCCCTAGACCGTATTTTTCGATATAGCCAGCATCGACAGTAAAAACAACCTGAGTATCAGAAATAGAAGAAGGCTTAAATTCAACCATGGCACTGTTTGCTTTTCTAAGTTGAACAACGGCTGTTTTAGAGAGATTAGTGCCGGAGATAGTTATCGGTATACCGGCAGTGGCTTTGTTTGGAGTGATGGTGGTGATGGTGGGTTTTTGGGTTTCCGGCGTTATAATATTAACTCGATATTTTTTACTCGTCTTACCGCCATTAGTTACCGTTAAAAATGATTGACCGGCCGATAAAGCTGGGGAGGGAAACTGAACAGTGATATTTGATTTACTTTCTACTGATACCTTAGAATTACCAATCATAACCGTCAAACTACCCTTAAGTCCCGTACCCTTAAGATCGACAAAACCGTTGCTGTTGATCGTCCCCTCTGAATATGATTTCGATCGAACGGAAGTGATCACAGGAGTCGGAACGGTAAAGGACGAAGCAAAAGAAGCAGATTTATTAATACCTATTGAATTCTCCGTTGTAGGAGACACAGCCAATACACTTTGACTCAACCCGACTACCAAGAACAACCCAAAACTCAAGACCACTAAACTTTTATAAATATTTTTCATAACTATATTTATTCACAAGAAAATCTCATGTGAATGTTATTTTGAACCCGTGATAAACTCTTTAAGTGACTCTCCGTTTTTGATAGAGATTCTATAATCGAAGCCCAATTTATTCATAAATTTATTATATCACAACGAGAATATTTGGGGAACTCTGTGACTCTGTGGATAACTAATCATTCACTCTCTTAAATATTCGTTTTTATTTTATTGTCATTCCCGTGAAAACGGGAATCCAGATTTCAATAAAAATGGCTTGTATCCTGGCGCAGGGCTGAAAGCCCTGCACCACTGTTTGTTACCAATCGCTTGAGCTCTTGGACAAACAGAGCGTTCCGGGTCAAGCCCGGAATGACAGGCGTGAGGATTTACTGGATAACCCTCAGATTAGTACTGACATTTTTCTGATTGTTTGTAGCCAAAATCTTCAGCCTCTTTCTTGGTTGAAAATTCCAATAAATTTTCCTCTTTTAAAACCGAAGCGGATGAGCAATTTCGAGGATAGTAATAATCCCCGTCTTTAGAAGCCATAAAAGGTTTTGCCTGATTGTCATTTTTAATAAATAATTTCGAAACATCAACTTGATTAACTGTTATTGCTTGACCAAAAGATAGTCTCCCAGCGATAAAACCAAGACTATAAGCAATCGAGGTAATTAAAATAAAAGAGGCGATAATAATCAAGCGACTCTGATTATCAACGAAAAACTGTTTGACTTTTTCTAGAATATTCATAAGATTAACACCAGCTTTTCAGCTGATTAGCTTTTTAGCTTCTTAGGGTTTATACTATAAATAAAATATTAATTAGCTCGTTAGTTTATAGTTTTTAGGTATTTTAATTGTAAAATTTACAACAACCTACAAGCTACAAACCTACAAGCTACAAGCTAGCTTATGGCACATACTAAGGCGGCAGGGGCTGTTGGTTATGGAAAAGATTCAAGAGGTCAAAGATTAGGAGTAAAAAAAGCTGACGGTCAAAAAGTCAGGATTGGTAATATTTTAATTCGCCAAAGAGGTACTAAATTTCTGGCTGGTCAAAACACCGCTTACGGTGATGACTATACCATCTACGCCATGAAAAATGGCCTAGTTAAATTCGTCAATAAAACCAAAAAGAGTTTTGATGGCTCAAAAAGAGTCGTCAAGATGATCAATGTAATATTAGCTTCTTAGCTAGTAGCTTTTTAGGCCACCCATCTCTAAATTAACAAAATTATTTTCAAAAACCGTCTCACATTTCTAAAGGCGAATGATTTTATCGAAAAATACTTGGCGGA
>JACQAJ010000023.1 GCA_016195045.1 Candidatus Azambacteria bacterium
ACCGAAACCAAAAATATCCAGCCTTCGCATAAAGTTACAGCGGACAAAGAGCGTCAGGAAATATTTATCAATAGTGTTTTCTTTGTTCTCGGTTTTGGAATGGTCTTCTCTCTGCTCGGAGTACTCTTAAATACACTTTTGAAATCTATTGCTTATGATGTTCAAATCTGGCTCTCTCGTTTTGGGGGTGTGATGATTATTTTTTTCGGTCTTTATCTCGTCGGGCTGATCAAAATTTCTTTTTTGGAAAAAGATTATAAGTTGAATGTCAAAACGAAATTTAAATCTCGTTATGCTACTTCATTCTTATTCGGCCTAGCTTTTGCTGCTGGTTGGACGCCCTGTGTTGGTCCGGCCCTGGGCGTGATTCTCGGTTTAGCGGCCACTCAACCTGGCTCGGCTTTTCTTCTACTTTTGACGTATTCAGTCGGATTAGGAATCCCTTTCTTGATCGTCGGTGCCTTTACCGCTCAAGCTACTGAATTTATTAATCGACACGCGACTAAACTTAAATATCTCAATATCTTTTTCGGAATTATTCTTCTAATCTTAGGTGTTTTAGTTTTCACTCAACAACTGGCCATCGTTGCCAATTTCGATCTTTTGAATAAAGTGCTGCTTCGGTAAAATAAATGTTCAAGCCACTGAACATAATTCACAGTATTCACAGTTAATTAATTCTGTTTCAATTTTGTCGTCTAAGTTAACGATCGTCAAGATAGGCGACAAAGAGAAATTTGACAAAAAAATTGACCGAAAATAAAAAGCCTTTAGTTAAGATTAAAGCCTTTAGTTAAAGTTTATGGTATAATGCATCCATGTTACCACTGGCCAAAAAAAGTTTATTTTGGGATACCGATATAAATCAGCTAGATTCTTCTCAGCATAAGCGTTATATCATAGAGAGGATTTTAAATTTTGGGAATCTTAGTGATTATTTTTGGGCAAGAAATAGGTATTCGTCCGAAGAGATAAAAGAAGTTATCTCTAGAAACAGGAGTGAACTTGATAAAAAATCTCTTAATTTTTGGAGTAATTTATATAAAGTAAATAACACGTATGCACCCAGAGACTTTAAACCAGGAAACAAATGATGTTTTTAATTTAATCAAAGATTGTGTGCCAGAATTTTATCTTGCTGGTGGAACTGCGCTGGCTTTAGAATTAGGGCATCGAATTTCTGTTGATCTAGATTTTTTCTGTATGGATGATTTTTCTACTCAAGACATCAGAGACAGACTAATAAAAAAAGGGACCGTAGAAATAACTTCTCTGAGCGGAGATACTTTTAATGGCTTATTGAATGGAGTAAGAATTAGCTTTTTTAAATATCCCTATAAACTTTTGTTTCCACCAATAAAATATTCAGGTGTTAATTTAGCGGATGAAAGAGATATTGCCGCGATGAAGATCCTAGCTATTTCCGATAGGGGTAGTAAGAAAGATTTTATCGATTTATTTATGCTTCTTAAAAAGTATTCCTTGAAGGAGATCTTCATTTTTTTTAATGAAAAGTATCAAGATTATAATTATAATACCTTACATATCTTAAAAAGTTTAGTTTATTTCTTTGATGCAGATGAAAATCCAGAGCCGGTATATATCAACCCCATTAATTGGATTGAAGCAAAGAATTTTATCAATGATACAGTGAATAAGTTTTTAGAAGAATAAATGGCTTAAATAAAATGATTTCTTTTAAACCCTACATTTTAATTGTTGTCGTATCGAAATACTCAATCTTGTGTGGTTGATCTAGCTAGTTATATTGAGAAGACTCAATTGGTATGCTAAATTGATGATATGAGACAAGAAAATAGTCATAGGGAGTCTCCGTTAATAAATATAAATACAGTTTTTGAGAAACTTTTTGCGTTTGTTAATTCCTGTAAACCCCATTCAGCTGATTTTTTGTTGACCCTCATAAAAAGCGGTGATTCCGATAGAGTACGGGCTGTTAGATTGGTTATAAAGAGTAATTTCTTTCAAGATGTTCCAAAAGACTTATTACAAGATTGTTTAAATAGTATCGATTCAAGTGAGCTTAAAAATAGCGAGGAAGGAAAAAAGTTTAAGGAATATCTTGAAGGGAAACTCAAATCTAAAGAACCAAGAGAAAGAGCAGATCTTAAGTAGTATTCTAAATATTGGGTATTTGGAATTCACAAATCACAATTAATAACTCATAATTAATACTTACCATGGACGATTATAAAAAGATTACCAATTTTATTTATGAAGTCGGTATTTTGAGTAAAACACCGCGTTCTGGGCTTTGGTTTTTGGGAACCGGGAAACAGTCAGTGGCGGAACACCTGTTACGAACAGCTTATCTTGGCTATGTCCTTTCTTATTTATCTCCCCAAGTTGACCGATTTAAGATAATTTTAATGTGCTTATTTCACGATTTAGGGGAGGGGAGAACCTCGGATTTAAATTATATTCATCAAAAATATGGTCGGTTGGCCGAAGCGACCGCCATTAATGATATTGCCTCGAGCGTTCCTTTTGGAAAAGAAATAAAAGATCTTTACGAAGAATCAAAATTAAAACAAAGTCTCGAAGCTAAATTAGTTAAAGAGGCTGATAATCTTGAGTGGTTGGCCACTCTGCGCGAAGAAGAGGTTAAGGGTAATATTAAAGCCCAAAAATGGGCGGCCATTGCTTATAAACGTCTTAAAACTCCCATGGGAAAGAAATTGGGTAAACTATTTTTGACGGTTAATCCTGATGCTTGGTGGTTTGACGAAAAAGATGAATGGTTTGTGGATCGAGATTTAAAACTTAAACCATGGAAGAGGGGGTCTCCAAATTAATTAAATTCTAATGACTCAAAAAGATGATCTTTTAGAAAAAATTAAAGATGAGATTTTGGCGCTGACTGACTCCCCTCTTTATAACGAAAGAATTAAAAATAATAATTTTCCTGTCATTGGTCAAGGAAATCATTCGGCGGCAATTATGTTGATCGGTGAAGCGCCAGGGAAAAATGAAGCCAAAACGGGTCGACCATTTTGTGGTACTGCGGGAAAAATTCTTGATGAACTACTAGCCTCCACAGGAATTAAACGAGAAGATGTTTATATTACGAATATTGTAAAGGACCGCCCTCCGTTTAATCGAGATCCGTTACCAGAAGAGATTGCTATTTATGGACCCTTTCTGGATCGTCAAATTGAGATTATCCAACCCCAAATCATCGCTACTTTAGGCCGTTATGCCATGAATTATATAATGGAAAAATTTGGCTTAAATAATGAATTAAAGCCAATTAGTGATAATCACGGAAAAGTTTTTCCAGTTTCAGCTAAGTACGGATCAATCACTATCATTCCACTCTATCATCCAGCCGCCGCAATTTATAATCAAAAGCTTAAGAAAACTCTAAGGATCGATTTTGCGGTATTAAATAGATTCAAAAATTAAGATTCACGATTTACGAATGCTTGAATTTTTAATCTATTTCAACTTAATGGCGATCTTTTTTGTTTTATTTCTTTCTGATTTAGGTAAGCGGATCGTTAAAATACCATTTTTAAAAGAAGCGGAAGCTTTATCTGCATTAACTTCAATTGGCAGGGTGACTGATCTTATGAAACTACCCCAAAAACACTCACGATAATAGTAATTATCTTCTTCAACTTCTTCTTCGCTTTCTCGCTGGCCTCGAATTTCTACAGTGTCACTAGTGATAGAAATATCTAAATCTTTTTCAGAAACACCCGCCACTACTGTTTTGATAATAATTTCAGTTGGCGTCTGATACATATCAATAGTTAACTGTCCTTCAGGTAATTTTTTAGTTAAATTTTCCCCACTATCTTCTTCCATAATTTTATATTTTGGGGGTTTTTGTGGTTTTTCTTCGATAACTTCTTCTCCGTTGGCCTCATTAATTTCCTGATTATCCTTTAAAACAGTTTCTTCTTGCGAGGTAAACTCACTATCAATTTCATTTTTATCATCTATTAAGGTTTTAAAAAGAATTTTTTTATTCATGATTTATTGATATAAATACTAAATTTATTGTCTTTAGGTTTATTCTTGAATAAGTCTAAATCGAATGTTTTTTAAATGTCTAAACATCATCCCAGAAATAATTAGTGAGAAAACTAATAATAAAATTGTTAAAAAGTATTCCTTGTTAAGTATAGAATAATTAAAAAAAGTATGCAAGACAGTGGCGCTTAAAAGGCCTAAAAATACTAGGGATTCATGATTTCGATGGTAAAGCAATGAAAGTGCCCAAAAATATCCACAAAAAGCTGAACTTAAAGCATGAATGATAGTCGCCCCAAGAAATCTACTGATTGTCAAATTTAAAATAGCCGGTAATTGAAATGGAATAATTTGACTTAAATAAAGGATATTTTCTAGGGCGGCGAATCCTAAACTAATGACCACCATATAAATCATGGCGTCCACTATCTCATCAAATTCTTTTTCGTGAGAGAGCCTGAAATATAGAAAGACAAATTTTGCGATTTCTTCAATAAAAGCTAAAATAAACCAAAAACGGAAATCACCAGAATTTAAACCAAAAGATGCATTAGCGATAAAAGTCTTCTGAAGTAAAAAAGCTAAAAATGTAGAAATCATTCCCAAAATAAAAACTTCTGTGATAATTAACTTGGGTTCTTGATGATCGTCCTGTTTCAGAAAATATAAAAGCCAAACGAAAGAAGGAAGAAAACCTAGGGGGAGATAATAAGCGTATTCCATTGAGAATTTACTAATAACAAATTAGTAAGCAATTATTATCAGCTCACTATCAAGTTATTCACAAGTTATTGGTAGACTTATTAATTATAAACCAGAAACGTATTATAGTAAAAATTCTATATTTCAGATTTTATTTTCTATTTTCGGCCACTCTTCAATCATTAGTAATTTCCTATTTTTGATTGGCAATCGTGACCAGATTTCTTCAGTTATAAATGGAATAAAAGGATGAAGCATTTTTATGATTGTAATGAGGACTTCAAGAAGAATCCATTGGGCTGCCTGTTTGGAGTTATTATTATCTTGAGTAAGGCGGGGTTTCATTTCTTCAATAATAATATCAGCAAAATTATGCCAAAAATAATGATATAGTTCTTCGCCAGCCAGATGAAAACGGAAATTTTCAATATTGTCAGTCACATTTTCTACCACTTTTTTAAGTTCTTTTAGAATTTCTTCATCTCGCACTGTTAATACGGGTTTCCTGGTATCAAGATCTACACCCTCAATATTTGTTAAGACAAAGCGAGTGGCATTCCAAATTTTATTACAAAAATGTTTATAGCCTTTAATTTTATTTTCATTAAGAGAAAGATCGGTTCCAGGTGTATTACCAATAACCAGACTTATTCGAAGCGCGTCAGCGCCATATTTTTTTACTAAGTCGATTGGCGATATTACATTCCCCTTACTTTTTGACATTTTTTCACCTTGTTGGTCATTAACCATACCATGTAAATAAATTGTTCGGAAAGGAATTTCCTTTTTTAGATAAAGTCCCAAAAATACCATTCTTGGAATCCATCGGAAAATAAGATCAGAACCACTTTCCATGACATCAGTTGGATAAAAATCCATATTAGCAGTATGGGGATAACCGAGAGCTAGAAGTGGCCATTGGCCAGATGAGAACCAAGTATCAAGCGTATCCGTGTCTTGAACAAATGCTCCTCCACACACACAAGGTTCATTTCTTTTATTATCACTATCAAGTATTCCCCTATTACAATTTTTGCAAATAAAAGCAGGAATTGAAATACCCCAAACGATTTGACGCGAGATATTCCAATCAATGGTATTATCCATCCAATATAAAAATATTTTCTTAAAATTATTAGGAATAAACTGAATTTTTCCAGCCCGCACTATCTCGGCTGCCATAGTTGCCAGTGGTTGCATCTTTACAAACCATTGAGGCATTAGTCGTGGTTCAATAGTTGTCTTACATTTGTAACAGACCGGAACTGCGTGAGTGTAGTCTTCTATTTTTTCAATTAAGTTAAGGGTTTGGAGATCTTCAATAACTTTTTGGCGGACTTCATTAACCTTCATTCCAGCATATTTTCCGGTTTTTTCATTTAATTTTCCAAATTGATCAATTACCACAATTCGTTTTAACTTATGTTTAACTGACATATTGTAATCATTATGATCATGGGCTGGAGTGATTTTTAGGGCTCCGCTTCCAAAAGCCATATCAACATCATTATCACCGAGAATAATTAGGGAGAATTTTTTCTCTAGATGTTGAATTTCAATTATTTGTCCAATAAATTTTTGATATCTTGGATCTTTGGGATTAACGGCAATAGCTACATCTCCAAAGATTGTCTCTGGTCGAACTGTCGCCACTGTCAATGGACCATATTTTATAAAATAAAGCTTATCTTTTTTTTCAATAGAGATAGTTTCAAGGTCAGAGAGAGAGGTTTGATGTTTAGTACACCAATTGACCGTTTTATAATCACGATAGATTAGGTCATCTCGGTATAATTTACGAAATGTTTCTTGGGTCTCTGAAATAACCGACTGATCGAGTGTAAATTTTTCTCGTGACCAATCACATGAAGCGCCCAATTTTCTGGTATCATTTTCCATATAGATTTTATTCTCAAGGGTGAATTTCATAATCTCATCGTATAGTTCTTGGGGTTTCATCTTAAATCGAGATCGTCCTTCTTTTTCTAACTTTTTTTCATAAACTACTTGGGTCTCAAATCCTGCGTGATCGGCTCCGGGCACCCATAAGGTTAATTTCCCGCGCATCCTTTGAAATCTAATCATTATATCTTCAATCGTAATTGTTAGGGCGTGTCCAACATGTAATCGGCCATTGGCATTAGTAGGTGGCATGATAATGGTAAATCGTTCTGGGCGTTTACCTGGAAGTTTATCAGGATTAAAAAATCCCGATTCTTCCCAAATCTGATAAATTTTTTCCTCCACTTCTTTAGGATTGTATTGAGATTCCATAATAAATGATTAAGCCTATAAAGTTAGAGCGACAGTTTTTAAATTGTCATCCTGAGTCCCGCTTTGCGGGACTCAGGATCTCATAATTTAAGACTGAAAAGTCAATAACTTTTAGTTTTTAGTTTTTCACTTTTTTGGGGGGGGGGACTAACGAGAATTGAACTCGCCCCGACAGATCCACAGACTGCCGTGCTACCACTACACCATAGTCCCCATAAATAAGTTAAAAGTTAAAAACTAATAATTAAAAGTATTTTAAAAAACTAACAACTTTTCACTTTTAGTTTTTCACTTTTCACTTATTGTGGTGCGCCCGGCAGGACTTGAACCTACAACCTTTTGGTTCGAAGCCAAACACTCTATCCAATTGAGCTACGGGCGCGTAAATTTTCTTGTAAAAATTTTAGGAGTTGGTATTTAATATTTTGTAATTTGAACAAGAAAATTTATTCCTAATTACAAATTACTCATCTTAAATATAAAGTTTGATTTTCACAAGACTAATATGATAGTAGCAATAATTTTAACTTAGTAAAGACTTGAGAAATTCTAAATTTTAAATTCAAAATTTATAATTTTCAATGCTCCGCATTGGTTTGGGTTATCCACAGTTTGTCCATTTTAGGACTTGCAGGTATTTTTACAACATATATAATATAATCTATAGAGTTGATAGACCTTTGGAGAGGTCTACAGTAAGAATAGAGTAGGGGATGACATAAGAACATCAAGTTTTAGGTTATCCAATACGCATCAAATCTATTTTTGCAATCAAAAGATTTGTTTTTTTGGGGTCATCTTGAGCCGTCAGGCGAAGGATTTAAATAACCTCAATAAAAATAAATTTTGAATAAGTTCTCATAGTTAAGCATCAAGATGAGGATAAATTCTTAGGTTAGTCGTTGGAGTTTACGCAGACTAAATATAAGTTTTGTTTAAGAGTTTTTATCTTGACAAAGTATATTATAAAAAATATACTAACAAGGAAGGGTTTTTACCCAGAATGTTTTTTGTTATGAAATAGACACGGGTCTATCTCTATATTTGTTGTTGCTGGTTAATTCGTTACGAACGGAGCAAATTTAATTGCCTTACTTAATTATAAAAAACTAACATCCAATTGATTGTCCGTAATTCTTAGTATTCTAGGGAGTATTGAGAATTATGGATGATAAGATTAATTCAAGGTCGATCTTTTAATTCTATCCAATAAATAACATGGCTTTAATTAAAAGAAGAATCTAAAACGAAATAAAAAATTAATTTATAACGTTTTTTTTGCGTTATGGATTAATTATAACCATATAATTAACTTACTAAACTGAAAGAAAATTTATCACGGCAGTTGGTCGATTGTCGTTAAAATATAAGTATTCAGTATTAGTATAAAAGTAGAAATAAAACAATGTATAAAAATAATAAATTAACTAATTCCTTAGAATATGGACATTACACACAAAAAGGATTAGCCATCTTCGTTGCTTTAGCAACGGTCTTATGGTTAGTTCAAGCAGTCTTTGTTTTGCCAGTTCAAGCCGTTGATGCACCAAAGACTACTGATTCAACAATGACGAAAGATACATCTGACAGTTCCATGATGACTAAATTCACCTTTACCAAGACTCTAAAGTTAGGTTCAAAAGGCGATGAAGTTAAAGAACTTCAGAAAATCTTAAAGTTAACTGCTGACGGTGTTTTTGGAAAAAAGACCGCCGCCGCTCTTAAGGTTTGGCAAAAATCAGCTGGCTTAAAAGCTGACGGTGTTTTAGGTAAAAAAGGACGAGCTGCCTTAAATGGAACTGCTACAGT
The DNA here is from genome assembly GCA_016195045.1 of Candidatus Azambacteria bacterium. GTDB lineage: Bacteria > Patescibacteriota > Minisyncoccia > GWC2-36-17 > JACQAJ01 > JACQAJ01. Next base: position 8,785 of record JACQAJ010000023.1, read on the forward strand.
TTCAGTTACTCCAGTTACTCCAACAACCCCAGTCACCCCAACAACTCCAGTAGTTGCCACCGGTCCTGTGACCGCTTCATTGCCAACCCACACTCCTGTTTCTGGTTATATTGTCGCTGGTCAAGCCACGGCTGATTTAACTCACAATCTTTCTATTATGGTTGATGGAGCTAAAACTATCGCTGTTAAAGCCGATGCCGCCTCAAGTGGTAGTAATTCAACGATTGCCGTGGCTGTTACCAGCTTTACCGCTGACAAAGTTGTCACTCCAGTCGATGTTAAAGGTAATTTAATGAGTGTTGTTTCTGGTGGTTCACTCGCCACTGCTAGTCTGACCGCTAATTCGGTGACTGGTACTCCAACGGTTAATGCCGGCACAACCTCCTATTCATTCTGGACGGCTCCTCTTCAAATAAATACTCGAACCGTGTGGTTGAAATCAGCTAATTTCCGAATGATCGGATCAGCTCCTTCAGACGCCCTCGTGAAGATTCAATTATTTGTTGATGGTGTGGTCGTTGGCAAAGATGCTGTAGTTTCAACGATTCAAGGTTCCAACTATGCAGTTTTTGATTTAACTGACAAACCGGTTAGCTTAAATACTGGTTCACATACTGTTGATGTGAGAGCTAACGTTGATAAGGGTTCCAATAGAACAGTGCAATTTTCTATTCAGAATGCCGCGGATCTAACCATTACTGATCCTCAATTGGGAGTTAATATGGCCGTCGGTGGAACTATTCCCAATAACGCTGCTTCCATTGCTATTAATACTGGATCAGCCACGGTTGTTCTTGACCCAACTTTCCAAGCCCTGACTTCTATTACTGGTGGTACAACTAATATTGCCATTGGTAAATACAAAGTTCGTGCTTATGGCGAAGATGTCAAAGTTACCAGTCTTTCTGTTTCTCCAGTATTATCAACTACTGGTACAGTAACAGCTACATCACTAACATCAACCGTCACAACGGGTGGTGTGGTTACGCCTGTCATTACGGTTGCCGGTTTAGGCTATACAGCCGCTCCTTCGGTAACTGTTCTTGCTGGTACGGCAACTTGTTCTGCGGTACCAACAGCTACTGCTACTATCGCTAGTGGTGCAGTAACCGCTCTTAACTTTACTACGGGAACTTGTACTGGTGCAGGTACTCTTGCTGTAACTATTGCTGCTCCTGTATTTACTACCGTCGGCGGTCTTAATAATGTGACCTTGTATTTCAATGGTTCACAAGTTGGTACCCAACAAACTTTCCCAGTTGGTGGAACTAGTTTAACCTATCAACTTGGTTCCCAGATGATTGCTCCTGCTGGACTTGATAGTCTGTTAGAAGTTCGCGCTGATCTCCAGACGACTACTAATGTTAACTACACCGCTGGTACCGTTTCTGCAACCTTGAACACTGGTTCATCTAATGGTCAAGGTCAGAGTTCGTTGAGTACCTTAAATTTCCCAACGGCTCCTTCAGCTGGTACTGGTCTGACAATTCAAACCGGATTGTTGCAAGTCTCTAAGAATTCTGGTTATGCCGATCAGACTGCTAACCCGAATACCTCTGGTGTGAAAATCGGCTCATTCGTATTGCAAAATCAAAGTTCCTCTGAAGCAGTTCGTATTACTTCATTGAATGTTGCTCTTGGCGGTACTTCAACCTTGGCCAATCTTTCTGGGTTAAAAACATCAGAAACTTCTGGTTCAGGATCCACTCCAGTTCAACCTCAATCCACGAATACTTTTTCAGTTAACTTCAATCTTGCTGCAGGAGAATCGAGAACGATTGATGTCTTAGCTGATACTAGTACTTCTACTGGTGTTACTGTGACTACAACACTTACTGTTGCTTCAATTGGTGTAACTAGTAATGTTTCCAGCGCTGGTACAGTGGCAATTGGTCAGACTATTACCTTAAGTATTGGTACAGTCGCTACTCCAACACTTCTGACGGCTTCGTCAACGACTGCTCAATATATTGCGGCTGGTAATGGTGCCACTGATGCCACTAAAGCTCAGTTTAACTTTGTTTCAACTGGCGGTGCTTCAACTATTACTGAACTTAAATTTGCTGTGACCGGTACTGATACTGTCACTTTAGTTAAAGTTGGTTCTGTGTCTGCTCAACCAGTTGGCGGAGTTGCTTACTTAACTGGTCTTAATCTGTCTGTTCCAAATGGTGGTTCAGGATTAACTCAAGATGTGATGGTTTCTTATGCCCCGGTTGGTACCAGTGGTATTGGATCTAATACAACTTCATTTGTTACCTTAACCTTTATTAAGTACACATCAGGCGGAACAACGACGACTATCATTCCTTCTGTACCCGCTCCTACTATGATTTTGGTGGGTTCAAAACCAACAGTAACAGTGAATGCTACTCAATATTCTGGTTTGATTCTTGGCGCAGAAAATAAGATTGGTGAAGTTACCGTTTCAGCCGATGCCAAAGGTAATGTTAAGATTAATAATATTGCTTTCTCGGTGGGTAGTTCAAATATTACATCCTTTGCTATTACTGCTCCTCGTATTGCTGATGGTACTACTTCAATCACTGGTAGTAGTTGTGTAGCAGGTACTTCTGTTACTGCTGCAGTATTCTGTGAATTTGGTACAACTGGTGATACATTTGCTTCAGCCACTACAAATGCAAATCCAACAGTACCAACAGGTTCAGAATCAGATCAAGATTTTGATGGTCTTACTATTACAGCAGGAACATCAAAGACCATGAGTTTATATGGTGTAGTTGGTGGTACTATTTCAGTAGCTGGTGGCGTTACAACTGTTTCAACCTCAGTTCAAAATTCAACCTTTAACTGGGACGATACTTCTACTGCTACATTCATAGCTAATGGTACTGTAACAACAGGTTCAAGTGCTACTGTTAATATTGGTACAAATGGTACAAATCTTAATGGTGCTTCTATCTATAACTTCCCAACAGGAAGCTATTCAATCAAGCAATAATCTCCTGATTATTTGATTGATAGATTGATAGATTGATCGGTAGATAAATTTTCTCTTTCACTGCTTGCACAAGATCCAATTCGGCAAACCAAAATTTGCCGAACTGGATACAGTCGATCGAGAAAACAATTTCTACAAAAGTTATTGCCAACACTCCGACCCCGCGGGTCGGAGTGTTCGACAAATCGGAAAAAACCTCTCGGGGCTAGACCCCCAACACAAAAGAGCCTAGCGGCATCCCCGCCAGGCTCTTCGTGTCTTCTCTCCCCCCCCCTCCTTCTCTCTAACCCTCCCTCCAACCATCTCTCCATTTCCAATACTCCGACCCCGCGGGTCGGAATATTGCTTAAAATGAATCTGGGTTATTCACAAAAATACTAGACCCTTAAATTTTCCTTTTTATACTACTAATTATAATAATAATTGCTCTTTCTTTGTTTTTTGTTATAATTTCCAATATTCCGACCCCGCGGGTCGGAATATTGGATTAAGAGTTAAAAATTAAAATATGGCAACAAAAAAACGAGAATTTATCACTGGCGAAATTTATCACGTAATATTAAGAGGTGTAGATGGAAAAGATATTTTTCAAGAATGAGTCTGATTATTATCGAGGGATTCACAATCTTTTTGAATTTAATGATCGAGATCCAGTCATTTGGAAATTTCGTAAATCTTTTTTTGAAAATTCCGACCCCGCGGGTCGAAATATTAGAAATAATGATACAGTTATTAAGGAAGAAAATAGAAAAAAGAGAAAATTTTTGGTAGAAATTCTATGTTTTTGCTTAATGCCAAATCATATTCATTTGCTTCTAATGCAAGTGAAAGACGGAGGGATTACAAAATTTATGAGAAAATTTGGTACAGGATACGCAGTTCATTTTAATAATAAATACAAAAGAAAGGGCTATTTGTTTCAGGGAAGATTTAAAGATATTCTTATTAAGACAAATGAACAGTTAAGAATAAATTTTGTCTATATTCATACTAACCCAGCAGCACTACATGATCATAGCTGGAAGGATGGTGGTATTAATAATGCCCAAGAAGTTATTAAAGTGATTGAGAATTATAAATGGTCAAGTTATGCAGATTATCTGGGTAATAAGAATTTTCCATCAGTAACTCAAAGAGATTTATTTAATAAAATAATGACAAGTCATGAATGGAAAAAATTCGTGGATGATTGGGTCGGGTATAAAAAATTTAAATTAATTGATAGTGAAATGGAATAGGAGTTAAATTCAATACTCCGACCCCGCGGGTCGGAGTATTGAATTTAAAAAGTTTGAGAATTTTGGAAATTAGTCTAATATTAAATAATGATAAAAATAATAAGCAAAACCTCAGTAGATTTTCTAATCATAGTTGTGATCTTCCTATCTTTTCAGTTGGTTTTTGTATCACCATTAAAGGCGGCCATGATTAAAGAAATTCAGCCCAAAAATTTTGAATTACCGTCAATGACTAAACAATTAAAAACTACAAAACAACCATTAAATGGTCTAATCTTTACTAAAACCTTGAAAATTGGATCAAGAAATGAGGAAGTAAAAAAGCTTCAGCAAGTTTTAGGGGTGGAATTATCGGATACTTTCAATTCAGAAACTGAAGCCATGGTTAAAAATTTTCAATCAAAAAATAAACTTAAGTCAGATGGTATCGTTGGTTTAAAAACTAGGTTTATATTAAATTCGTTGTTTAGTGGTAGTAAAAAGGTGGTCAATCAGAGAATTCTATCACAGGATATCGTTTTACCTAATAATTTAACTGTTTCATTGGCAGAAGATAATCCTTCAACTGGATCCTTACTTTCTGACGGAGTCAATAATGTGGCTGGTTCCCAGTCTTTGGCTCATGTTCTAAGTTTAAAGTTAGAAACCTTACTTTCGGCGGAAGTTGTTAAGATCTTTTCTTTAAGGCTGAGAAAAATTGGCAATATTTCTGATTCTGATATTGAAAATGTTTATCTTTATGAACAAGGCGGTACTCGTATGGTTGCTAAAGGGAAACTATCTTCAGGATCGGTCGTTTTTTCTGGTCTTGAATCAAAACCACTACTGAGTATTTCCGGTTCTCAAATAATTTGGGCAATGATTGATCTTAATAAAGATGCTTTATTTAATCAGAGTTTGGGATTTTCAATTAATCCCGCCCTTGATATTATTGGTAGTACGGAGGGCTTAGGTAAAAGCCCTAAATTAATTAGTAACGATTTTTTGTTGAGCGGTAATTTAATGAATATTATGACCGTTTCCGATCTGGGTCGTCTCATCGTCACTAGTAAGTTAATAGATAATCAATTAGAATCAACTAATAATGAAGTTGAGCTTTTGCGTTTACAACTATCAGCGGTTAATCAAAATATCAAACTTCAGTCTTTAACTATTCATCAACTGGGTAACCTAGACAATAAAGATTTGATTAATTTTAAGCTCTATGATGGTAATACGGCTGTTCATCAGACCCTAGGTGTTTTAGACAATAACGGTGGTTTTACTTTTGACTTTTATAAATTTCCTCTGATTATTCCGAGTAATTCAAAAAAGAATTTAAGTATTCGGGCTGTTTTAGGCGATAATTCCAAAAATATTAAATTAATAATTAAAGAAAATACCGATATTGTTGCTACTGATGCTAGTTATAATGTTAATATTAGTTCTGA
>JACQAJ010000024.1 GCA_016195045.1 Candidatus Azambacteria bacterium
CTGAACCCTTGGCTGCTTCAAAATAATTTCGTTCTGAAAAACCAAAAGAAGAAGCCAGCCATTTCCCGGGAATATGCTTCACGATCAAATTAAATGATCGAACCATATCATTAAATCTTTTTCGTTCAACACTAATTCTGTTTTCCGTACCTTCCAATTGCGCCATAAAAGTCTGAACAGTATTAATTGATTTTAATTCCGGATAATTTTCCATCACTACGAGAAGTCGGCCCAGCGCTCCCTCTACTTGATTAGCCGCGGCTACTTTTTGATTAATTCCTTGCGCGCCCGCATAGCGAGTTCGGGCTTCAGTAATATTACTAAACACCACTTGTTCTTGTTTCATCGCTCCCTTCACTGATTCCACCAAACCTGGGATCAAATCGAACCGCCGTTGATATTGGGTCTCCACTTGCGCCCACTGATTATCAATATTTTCATTGGCCGTTATCAATCTGTTATAGGTAAGCCAAACATACCCAACAACGATAATTACGACAACTCCCAAACCAATAAGTATTTTTTTCATATTTGTTATGTTTATTATATTAACTTTAAAATATTATTATGTTCAGTAGCTTGAACACTACCAAAAAAGTATAGAGGAGTCCTAAAATTTGTACAATCTATTCCACGACAAGATAATATTTTTTCTATCAGGAACACTGAGAATGCCGAGCTTGATCTTAATATCAGTTTTATTAAGACAAGCAATTTTTGATAATCTGATCCATGACTGAAGCAATAATCCAGACTGTTGCCAATCATTTATTTTAAAATCTCCCTTGCCTTTTCTTTCTGTCATTGTAATTGGTGCTTAAACAATACCATCATCTCCGGTATCTAAAATAACAAGGGCTGGCCTTTGTTTTCTACTTCCATCAACTTGAGTAAATACGACTAAAACAATGTCGCCTAATTTATACTTGATCATAAATTGTATCGGATTTATGGTAAGATTTTAAAAATTTATTTTTTGAAGCATTGATCCATAAATTTTCATACTCACCAGTAATTTTAAGATAATTTAAAATCGTCTCGTATTCTTTACGAGGTAAAATGATTAAATCTTTTTCCAATAATAAATCTGTTGGAATAGTAATAGTATTAATATTTTTAATCATATCATTTTAACTATAGCTATTTAATAATGATATTATAATATAACTAGCCCTTAATTTCAATTCCCATATTGCGAGCCGTGCCGGCCAGGATTTTTTTAGCCGCCTCGAGATCATCGGCATTGAGATCGACCATCTTAATTTGAGCAATTTCAGTTAATTGGGCATCGGTTATCTGACCAACTTTTTGTTTATTAGGAACACCCGAGCCCTTGGCGGCGCCAGCGGCTTTTCGGAGTAAATCGGAACTCAAAGGAGTTTTTAATTTAAACTCGAAAGTTCGATCTTCATAAACAGTAATTTCAGTCGGCAAAATTGAACCAATTTGGGCTTTAGTAACTTCATTAAATTGAGAAACAAATTGACCAATATTAACACCGTGTTGCCCCAAGGCGGGACCAATTGGCGGCGCTGGATTAGCCGTTCCAGCAGGAATATTTAATTTAAAAATTTTTTTAATTATTTTAGCCACATAAATTAGCTTGTAGCTTGTGGCTGGTAGCTTTTTAGGTTGTTAACTAACAAAGACCTAAGAAGCTACCAGCTACCAGCTAAAAAGCTCGTTTAAATCTTCTTTACTTGTAAATAATCTAATTCAACTGACGTCTCGCGACCAAACATCTGTACCATTACCTTAATCTTCCCACGCTCTTCGTCAATATCAGAAATCTTGCCACTGAATTCTTTAAATGGTCCATCAATAACCTTAACTGTATCACCGACCAAAATTTCAATTTTATATTTCGGCTCTCCAATTTCCATCTTTCCCAAAAGTTCCTTAATTTCTGCTGGAGAAATTGGAGTCGGAATTATCCCCATCCCAATAAAACCAGTTACTCTTGGAGTATTCCGAACCACATACCACGACTCATCTGTCACAATCATTTCTACTAAAACATAGCCGGGATAAATTTTTTCTTCAATAACTTCTCTCTTACCTCCTTTAATTTTAATTTTCTTTTCTTTTGGTACTAAGACATTAAAAATTTTATCTTCCATGGCCATCGACTCAATTCGTTTTTTTAAATTATTTAAAACAGCATCCTCATAGCCAGCATAAGTATGAAGAACGTACCAATTTCTACTTTGTTCTAATATTTGTTTAGCCACAGATTTAAAATATGGAATATAGAATGCATAATATAGAATGTAAATTTAAAATTCATATTCCATATTCTATATTCTGTTTAAGCAATTGAAAGATTAATTAAATATTGAATTAGAAAATCCAGACCACCAAAAAATACAGCAAAGACCAAGCTTAAACCGATGATAATAATCGTATATTTCTTAGTTTCATTTTTGGTTGGCCAAGTAACTTTTATCAGTTCAATTTTAACCTCTTTAAAAAATTCCCAAATTTTTTTGTGAAGACTTGTCATAGGATTAGGTTATAGATATTAATATTTTCAAAGCAGAACTTCAGTACCCTCAGTTCTGCATAATAATGTGTAACAAAATCAAAGATTTTGACAAATTATTAAAAAACCGCCTTGAAGCGGAAATTTAATAATATTATATTAAACGCTAATTTTTTATTGTCAATAGTTCAAAAATTTTTAATTATAAATTAATCTGAAATCTAAAATTCAAAATTGAGAATTCTTATTTTACATACTGAACCTCTTCTTCAATGATAATCCCAAAATGCTTTTTGACTCGATTCTTTAAAAGATTGGCCAGGATAACAACGTCTTTGGCTCGGCCTTTTCCTTCATGGTACAATAAATTACCATGATGACTAGCCACGATAACACCTCCCTGTTTTAAACCTCGAGCACCGACTGTTTCCAAAAGATGCCCGACAGGAATTTTTCCGAATATCACTTTATTACTATCAATTTTTGACAGCAATTTTTTTCTGATTTTTTCCAAACCAATATCTTTGATAACAATATTTTTAAAAAAACTCCCGGGACATAATAATCCTGGTTGATATTTTTTCTCCCGCAGTTTAATAATATCTTGGGAAATTTTTAAAAGTTCTTTAGCTTCTTTCTTTGGACAAATAAATTCCACCCCGACAATAATTAAATTTTTCTGACTTTTAAAGAGACTATTTCGGTATTGAAACCGGCAGTTTTTTTTTGAGAGCCATTTAAAAACTTTGCCGTCAAAAATTCTGACCCTCGATAAACAATCTTTAATCTCCTGGCCGTAAGCGCCGGCGGAACCATAGATCGCCCCGCCAATCGTCCCGGGAATACCGGCCATCTTTTCCAAGCCAGCCAAGCCTAACTTATCAAGATTAAGAATCGTATTTAATAAATTATTACCGGCGCCAATAAAAATTTTATTATCTTGAACAATGAAATCTGTTATCTGATTTTTGATAATCAAACCATCAAAACCAAGATCATCAGGAATTAAATTAGAACCATCGCCAATGATGTACCATTTTAATTTTAATTGTTGAGCTAAAAAAATCGCTTCCACTAATTCTGTTTCTTTTTTAACCACCAAAAAATACCGCGCCAAACCGCCAATTTTCATGGTGGTTATCTTTTTAAAAGAATAATTAACTTTTAATCCTTTAAAATTTTTTTTGAGGGATTTATTGATCTCTGAATTTGTTATCATCATATAGTAACAGAACTAATATATTTCATCAATTTATATATCTAACCCCCACACTCAGTAGATTTTCTCATATTAGACGTGAGGGGGGTACATCTATCTTATATAGATATCGTATTATTGACAACAATCGTATTGTCACCTAAATCAGACGGCCGTCTGATTTAGGTGACAATAATAATTCGGCCTAATTTTAGAATAACCCGTTATTGTAATAACATATCATGGCGTGATAACATGTCATTATGTTCAAAATTCCGACAAAATTTCCCGAGCTGAGTTTTTATTATCATTACAAACATAATCCCGAAAGGGGAGTCCGAGACTATGCCTACGAAATTATTGGTCTAGGATTTCACAGCGAAGATGATTGTCGTCCAGAAGATAGTTGTCTGGTAATATATCGCCCATTGTATGTAGAAGCACGTCCATATCGGGCTTCTTTACAACTGGGGATACCAACGACTGACCTTCGACCCGTTGATATGTTTACGGAGAATGTCGTCAAAGATGGTCAAACCCTCCCTCGCTTCCAAAAAATCACGGACCAAAATATTATTGATCAATTGAGGATAGCGAAAAAGGAAATGTATGGATAATTAAAGATTAACAAGGTTTCGTCTTACAAGGCGAAACCTTGTAAAACCTTTCTATCCAAACGTAAAAGCGAAGGCCTTAAGTCCGGGTTTTTGAATTATAAGTTTGAGAATATGATTTTCCGATTGATTACCTTGAATAATTTTGTACAGACGAGCCTCTTTCATTTTCACAAGACTCTTGCCATCAGAAGTCTTAATGATATCCGAGCCCGCCTCGGCGCCAAGCGATTTTCCATCAAGAAAAACTTCCACGATACTTTCTTGACCAGACTCCGCGACCAAGAAAACATCTTTGGCGGTGTAATTATAAACAATACTGGCATTAGCAGAATTGTTTTGAGCAAATTCAGAAGTTACCTGCCAACCATCATTGGGAAAAAGAAAATTCTTTTGTTGGGTATTCCGGGCCGAACCAAAATAAGTTTCCGGGCTTATCTGAGCTCGATCTGATATCGAAATTTCTTTAGTGACTGATTGATTAATGGTTCCGGCCTCATTCAAAACGGCCAATCTTTCTTTAAGAGCCTCTTGAATTTTTTGCTCAGTCTCTTCATAGCCACCTTCTCCAATATGATCATAGGTCACATAGCCATCAATGTCGATTAAATACTTCCGTGGCCAATAGCGGTTTTTGTAGGCCGTCCAGGTGGAATAATCATTATCAAGGACCACGGGAAATTTTATTCCAAATTTTTCCACCGCCGCTTTAACATTGTCATATTTTTTTTCAAATTCAAATTCTGGTGTATGGACTCCAATAATCACCAGACCTTGATCCTGATATTTTTTATACCAGGCATTGAGATACGGCGTGGTTCGCTGACAATTGATACAACTGTAAGTCCAAAAATCAATTAAAATAACTTTTTTGCCAATCAATTCATTGACCGTAATTGGTTTTCCATCGGTGTTAATAAAACCGTCCGGGGTCGTAATCTCTTTGGCTAATTCATAGTGTTTTGATTTTGTCTCAGTTGAGTCTGTTAACGGGTTAACAAATTGGCGAGTTGAGGATGAAGTCTGTGTTGATTGTGTCACACTCGAATTGTTTCCTTGTTCTTTTGTTTTCTTGATTTCTTGATTTCTTGATTGATCAATCCGTGAATTAACCGTGACTCCTTGACCTGGTTGAGCCCTTTTAACAGTATTTGAATCAATAAAATAGATCGCGCCAACAATCAGCGCTACAACAACAATTAAAATGTAGGGTTTAAAAGAAGTCATTTATTTAAGAAGTATTTTATTTAATAGACTGAAATTGGCAATGATGGAAAGTTTTTGGGTAAACATCAGAACACCAAGAACGAGAAGAACGACTCCAAAAAGAATATTAAGATATTTGAGTCCAGTTGCGTGGCGGTTAATAAACTCGATCGCTTGAGCCGTAAAAGCGCCAACAACGAGAAATGGGATTCCCAATCCTAGTGAATAAGTAAGCAGGAGAATGAAGGCTGATCCTGGTTGGGTTGCCGCTAGACCAAGGATAACTCCCAAGGCTGGACCAACGCAGGGCGTCCACCCAGCCGCAAAAGCTAGGCCGAATAAAAATGAAGTAGCATAACGAGATTTAAATTTCGTTTTGACATTAAATTTGTGCTCTTTCTCCAAAAAAGAAACTTTAATTAACCCCAGGAGATAGAGACCAAAAAAGATAATCATCACTCCACCAAAACGAGAGAGCCAGAGCTGGACATCGTAGGCGATCGATTCTAAAAGTGTATTTAAAAGTACTCCGAACAGAGAAAAAATTACTCCAAAACCAAGCACAAAAAAAATACTATTGATAAATATTTCTTTACGTTTAGACCCGATCTCTGTAGTGCCCGCCCCGGCTAAATAGGCTAGAAAACCTGGAATAATAGGAAGCACACAAGGAGCCAGAAATGAAACCAGTCCCCCTAAAAAGGCTCCAATAAGTAATGTTTCTGTCATAATTTTTAAGATTTATAATTTAACAATTATTATCGTTTACTCATTATCCATGATACGTTATTTTTATGTTTCAAGCAAACAGAATTGATACAGTAACATAACTGAGATGGGCATAACATTTCAAGTCAATATTTTGAAGATTCGTTGAGCCAGCTGTAAGAATCGAACTTACGTTCCTGCTTTACGAAAGCATTGTTCTGCCACTGAACTAAGCTGGCCTAAGTTAGTTAAAAAGTTCATAAAGTTATAAAGTCAAAAGTTATAAAATATTGTCTTAACTTATAACTTAATGAACTTTACAAACCTTCAATTTGATAACTCATTAGGGCTGCGGGACTAGGATTCGGACCTAGATAATATCCTTCAAAGGGATATGTCCTGCCGTTAGACGATCCCGCAATCATAGAATATAGTACACCAAATCTTTTTATTCCACATTCCACATTTTATAAATTACATCAAACATTCAATTACTGCCAGTTCCAAGGGGATTTTGGGGAAATCGGAATATTTCATTTGATTTTGAGCAATTAGAAAATTATCCATTAACTTCTTTAGAAAAATAGCATCAACAATACTGGTCTGTCCTAAAATAATCTTTTTTTCTTCATCACTAAATTCTTCTTTGAACAGACTAACTAAATCAAAGTCAACTTTGATAATCAACATTTTTCTCAGATATTCTATGGTCGATTTTAAAAGATTTTCCACATCGTGACCATTATTTTCCAAATCAGTTAAAAAAATTAGACTATTCTTGAGATCTTTTTTAATTAATAATTCAATAAAACGACTAACCATAACCGACGACACCAAGCCCAAAACCGACTCAACATCACTTTCTTTAATGGTTTTCCCAGAAAAACTTATCACTTGATTAAGCATTGATTGAGCGTCGCGCAAAGAACCGCTAGCGTTTAAGGCAATGATTCCCAAAACTTCTTCCGAGGCTTGGACCCCTTCTTTCTTAATAATTTCTTTTAATGAGAACTTTATATCCTTAATGGTAATCTTTTTAAAATCAAATCGCTGAACTCGAGATAAAATCGTGGCCGGCACTTTCTCAATATCCGTGGTCGCTAAAATAAAAATAGTGTGACTAGGTGGTTCTTCTAAGGTTTTAAGTAAAGCATTAAAAGCATCTTTAGTTAATTGATGGACCTCATCAATCACAAAAATCTTATAATTAGATTTAAAAGGAGCAAATTTAATATCTTCTTTTAAGGCTCTAATATCATCAATGCCTCGATTAGAAGCAGCATCAATTTCCACCAAATCAACTGATCGATTTTCTTGAATTTCGCAACAATTCTCGCAACTTCCACAAGGCTCTGATAATTTTAGGTTTAAGCAATTCAAAGATTTAGCCAAAAGCCTGGCAATACTAGTTTTGCCACTCCCTCGAGGTCCAAAAAACAAATAACCATGACTAACCATGTTTTCCTTTAAAGCATTAATCAAGGTCTGGACAACATGAACCTGACCAATAACTTGACTAAATTTCTGCGGACGATATTTTCGATATAAGACGGTAGACATAATTAGTGAAAAGTTTATAAAGTTCTTAAAGTTTATCAAGTTAAGAAGTTAATAAATCATAAGGCATAAAGGAGAAATCATCAATCAATTTATTACATCAATTTATTACATCAATTTATTACATCAATTTATTACTAATGTAATCACTAACCAATCGTGACGACCGTCACGATTGGTTAGTGAAGAACCAGAATCAATATTTAGCTAATTATTATATTTTTATATTGCAACCCTGTCAAACCAAAGTAGAAATGTCATGCTTGACAATAGCAGGAATACTATACTTGATTAATTAATTTGGATTTTTAAGAATTTTTTAAACTTTTAATAATTTCCTTTCTAATAATAGACTTCCCC
>JACQAJ010000034.1 GCA_016195045.1 Candidatus Azambacteria bacterium
ATCCATATCTTCGGTAATGGGTTTGAGCCCCGTTAAATTTTCGGCGCCCAACACCTAGACTAGTGAGCTATTACGCACTCTTTAAAGGATGGCTGCTTCTAAGCCAACCTCCTAGCTGTTTAAGATGTCAAACATCCTTTACCACTTAACCCATATTTAGGGACCTTAGATGATGATTAGGATTCTTCTCCTTTTGTCACGTGAAGCTTAGCCCTCACGGACTTACTCGCGAATTATGGCTCTCTGGCATTCGGAGTTTAATAGATTAGCTGAACTTTCGTCCAATACCAATCTGCTAGTGCTCTACCTCCAGAAAGAAACATTCACGGCTAGTCCTAAAACTATTTCGGGGAGAACCAGCTATCACCAGGCTCGATTAGCTTTTCACTTCTTATCACAGTTCATCTCAGAGTTTTGTACCACTCTTAAGTTCGGACCTCCTTTCGACTTTCGTCGACTCTCATCCTGACCATGACAAGCTCGCTCTGGCTTCGGGTCTATCGCATAATCCTTGGGTCTCTTACAATAATAACTTACCGTCTTTCAATTCACTGCATCTCTGATTACAGTTATTCCTCAATCACAAAATATCTCACCGTACTTATCAGTACGTTTTAATATTTTGCTCAATCGGAACAACGATACTCAGAGCGCATTGAACGAAATCTTAGCAACTTATGATTGTAAGAGACCCGTTCGCCCTATTAAGACTCGCTTTCGCTACGCCTACATCCGCAGAACGGACTTAGACTTGGAATATACGATAACTCGCTCGCTCATTCTCCAAGAGGCACGCCGTCATCCCGCAAAGCGGGACTCCGACTCCTTGTAAGTATACGGTTTCAGGTATTATTTCAACGGCCTCACCGGCCTACTTTTCACCTTTCCCTCACGGTACTAGTTCACTATCGGTTACAAAAAGTATTTAGCCTTAGCGGATAGTTCCGCCAGCTTCCGTCGGGGCTTTCATTTCCCGGCGTACTCAAGGTACGACTTGTTCCCTACTAATCTTTTAACTCCGATATTCATATTTTTGATGTAACTTCGTCAAATTTAATAAAAATTATTTCACTGTAGTTATTACTACACTTCAATAATTTTTATTAATTTTCCTTGTCGCATCTAAAAATCTGAATATCTCGTTATTAAAGATTAGTAGGAAACAAGTCTAGTAACTATCGAGAGCACATAACCGTTTTCATTTACAGGGCTTTCACCTTCTTTGGCAGGCCTTTCCAGGGCCTTTCAATTAACGAATTTATGATTGTATTTTTACTCTCGGAAATATAAATATTTCGAATTACTACCTTACAACACCACTGCATAACAGTGGTTTAGGCTCCTCCCGTTTCGCTCGCCGCTACTCAGGGAATGTTCTAACCTGTAAACAGGCTAGTATTTTTTTCTTTTCCTCCGCTTACTGAGATGTTTCACTTCAGCGGGTAAGCTGCTTCATGCTTAACATGAAACTTATGCTGGTTAACAGCATAGGGTTTCCCCATTCGGAAATCCCCGGATCAAAGGTTGGTAACCACCTCCCCGAGGCATATCGTCGGTACCCCACGTCCTTCATCGCCTTTTTGTACCAAGGCATCCACCGTACACTCTTATTTGTCGTCTAAATTAACGCAAAAGAGATAACCACAAATATTTTTATTTAGACTTGTCCCCTAATAATCTTTCAACTACAATATTTATATTTTTGATAAAACTTCGTCAGATTTCATAAAAATTATCTCGTCGTAACTTGGTTACGCTTCAATAATTTTTACTCATCTTCCTCGTTTTATCTAAAAATCTAAACATTTCGTTGTTAAAGATTATTAGGGAACAAGTCTGCACTGCATACTTCTTGCAAAAATATGCACTACCTGCGAAATTTTGTCCTTCAATAAATTCAGAACTTAGACTTGCCCCTCAATAATTTTTCTATGAAATTCACATCTTTTCGGCTACAATTTCGTCAGATTTCATAAAAATTATTTCATCATAACTTGGTTATGCCTCAACAATTTTTACTCATCTTCCTTATTTCGCTCGAAAATCTGTAAATCTCGTAATGAAAAATTATTGAGAGACAAGTCTTTAGACCTATTGCTAGGTCTAAAATTTCACAACTTCATTTTCAAGTTACAATCATGAAGCCGTCGTCCGCCATAGGCGGACTTCCGGCATAATTATTTATACCCATATTTTCTAAAGAAAATCTGGATAAATAATTAACTCTCAGCGTTTAACTACCTCAATAGCCAAACGTCAAAAGTCAATTGTATTTATTAAAAAATTTAAAAAAAAATCGCCTCTCAGGGAGAAGCAATTTTATGACAATAGACAACAATAAAACAGTCAATTGTACTCGCTCCTTTGATTATTGATTTTAGAAAATTTATTCATTTATCTACCCATATTATAGAGATAACAATTCATTGTCAAGCAAATAATGGGGATAATCTGTGGACTTAAAACTTATCACTTTTCCTTATTTTTTAAGCCATTATTTATACCCTCTTCATTATTATCCTCAAGATCATTTTTAACTTTTTCAAATTCGTTTTCGAGATTTTTTAAAGTCAGCCGACTTTCCTTAATTAGGGCAGTTCCCTCTTTAATCTTCTCTAATCCCGCTTCAATATCAACCTCCTCAGCTTTATCAAACCATTCAACAATTTCTTTCAGTTTTTTTAATGAATCTTTTAAGTTTTTCATAAAATTATCTATTAAACCCGTTAACCCGTTAACCCGTTAACCCGTTAACTGATTTAACAACAGATATTATTTTACCATCTCCGACCTGAATATCAAGATCATCACCTATTTCCACTTGCTGAATACTTCTAATAATCTGGCCCGAAATTGAAACCAAACTATAGCCAAGTTTCAGTTGACGCATCGGATCAACCACTATTAATCTTTCGGTAATATTATTTAAATTAACCTTGGTCTGATTAAGCGCTTTTTTAAAAATTGATAAAAGAGAATTCTCAAACATCTCTAGATGGCTTTTTTGATCTTTCATACTGTGATTAATATTAATTAAAGCTTTTTTAAGAGAGTATTTTAATTCTTCAAACTTTTCAAAAATAATAATTGAATATTTTTTCAATTTATTTGATAACTCCTCAATATCATATTTTAATTCTGATAATAATTTCTGATACCGATAAATCAGATCTCTTTCAAAAATCGAAAGATTATTAGAAAAATTATCCCAACTTTTGTTTAATAAAACTGTCACGGCCGTCGGTGTTGAAACGGTCCGATCAGCCACCAAAGACATTAATGGAATATCTTTGTCATGCCCAATACCAACGATGACGGGAATTTTTAGATTAGAAATTCTTCGAACCAACGATTCATTATTAAAAGCCTGGAGACTTTCTAAACTGCCACCCCCTCTGATAATGACTAGGACATCGATATCTTGATTATCAAAATAATTAACCGCTCGAAGTAAATCTCTTACCGCGACCTGACCTTCAACCCGCGAGTCATAGAATTTAATTTGATAGCCATACTGGCCGAGATTATTGGAAAAATCGTGGATCACCGCGCCCGTTTCCGAAGTAATCAAACCAATTTTTTTCGGAAATTCAGGAATCAGTTTTTTTCGTGCCTCTTCAAAGAGACCATCATCTTTTAATTTCTTTTTTAAATCATCGTAGGCTTTTTTGATCACCCCTTCGCCCACCAATTCAATGACTGAAACCTTAAAACTTAATCGTCCACTTGGTTTATAAAT
>JACQAJ010000035.1 GCA_016195045.1 Candidatus Azambacteria bacterium
ACGACGACTAATTCGATCAACATGACGACAATAAAAACATTGGCGCGGAATTGGCAAAATCATTTTCCGATAAAAATCCAATTCCGATTTAATAATTTTAAAATTACGACCACAAGTCACACAAGCCAGAACCTCCTTCAAGATAGTATCGGTAACATTATTAATATGGTCAGGAATCTGATCTGGCCTCATAGTTTCTTTGCCTTTGGTCACCTGAATATCTTCCTGCCATTTAAACCCTTGCTGTAAGGCTTGCTCTTTAGTTAAGGGAAAATTATCTTGAGCCACGGTTTCATTATAAGCAAAGGGACAAAGCTCTATGGGAAAGAAAAGACCATATAAATTCTCGGCCTTTAGTTTGCTGATTATTTTAGCCCGTATTTTTTGATACTCTTCTTGAGTATATTGTTTATTCAAAATACAATATTGAGAGTTTTTTAATCCATCGCACCCGAAACAATCTTTATCTGAAGTCATCAAAGCAAAACAGTATTCTAAGTCAGTGCTTTTTTCACAATAGACTGAACCGATAATACGATGGGCTTCACCAACCGACACGCATTCTAAAAGCAACTCACTATGATAGCCATAACCAACGACATCATAAGAATCCTTGATTTGCTTACTGGCAAATAGATATTTACCATCCTCCGATCCTGTAACCTCGAAACAATCGAAGAGATTCTTGCATTCCGTCAAATAATCGCCAACGCAATTGACTACCTTGTTATTATTATTTTCCCGATAGGGAAATTTTAAAGCAAAAATTTTAAATTCCTGACGAATTTTTTCCATTTCAGCATAGCTACCCATAATCCCTCTTACTTTTTCTAAATACTTTTCCTTGCTCAGTGGTTGATTAAAAAAGTTGTAAGATTGACCCCGTAAATTAACACAGCCAAAACAACTACTACAACCGCTACAATTTAAAAGAAAAGCGCTATCAACACAACCAGGAGAATTTTTACTCCAGATGATTCTACTGGATTTATGAACATTAACCAATTCATAGCCTAATTCCACTTGAGTAACTAAATATAAATCAAGCGAATCCTTGCAACTCTTGGGCCCCCGGGAATACATAACATTCTCATTTAAACCACCATTAAAAAGTAAATAACAATCTTTATTGCCACCAGCTGTGTTAGTATATTCACTATTAACATTCGGGCCGACACCACTCGTAACATAGGTAGTCATTTTCGGAACTTTCTTTAAGAGTTCATTGAACTGATCAAAGAAAGGCCTTGTCTCATCATAATCCAGGGCATATTCTTTAGGATCCCAAGAATCTGAATTATAACAATCGTGGCAATAAACCACGTAGGTTGACTTGGGATTATAGATAGAAATAATTGACTTCTGACATTGAACACATAGACGACCAGCATATAAACTGGTTTCATTCCGCCATATCATGCGTCGAATCAACCGACACTCCGGACACCAAATCGGGGCTGGGACTTTCATTTTATCGTAAAAGACAAAATCTTCCGGTTCGATGGTGAACTGATTTTTACAATTCTGACAGATTTTTGTTTCTGGAGTCATAGAACTAGGAGCTAGGATAATAACTCATCGATATTCTCTTGATTAATAACAAATGTTTTAGCTTTTGGATAAGATTCTAAAAAAACATCAAAAGATGCGTCTGTCTTTTTCCATTTACATTCATAAGCATAGATGATGCCATTTTTTTCAATAATGATATCAACTTCGTTGCCTTTTTTATCTCGCCAAAAATAAAGAGAATTAAAATAAGGATTTTCTAAAATATTTTTTTTAAATAATTCCATGACGACATAGTTTTCCCAGAGACCTCCAATATCCATACTGTCACGATCTTCCATTTTTTGAAAACGATTAATAATGGCATTGCGAATACCTGTATCATAAAAATAATATTTACCCTTTTTCTTAATTTCATTACGAGGATTTCGACTAAAGGGAGTTACTTTTTTAATAATGAAATTTTTTTCTAAAAGTGAAACATAGCGAGCTACTTTTTTGGGATCATTTTCACCAACATCTTTAGCTAATTTTAAGAGCGACACCTCGTTACCGATTTGAAAAGCGAGCGCTTTGGTAATATTTAACAATAATTCCGATGATTTCAATCCTTCAAAGGAAAGAGTATCCTTAAATAAATAGGAACTAATAATTTCTTGAATTTTTATCTGTTTAAGAGTCACTTCTTTACAAAGAAGAATTTCTGGATATAAACCATAAATAAGAAATTGATGGAGTTTTCTTTTCTTGTCAAAATTACTACCAAAAATCTCGCCCCAAGAAAGAGGGAGGAGCATAGTAGAATAATTGCGCCCTACCAAGGCATCACCAATAGTCTGAGACAATAAGAAAGAAGAGGAACCAGTAAGAATAATTTTCTTATTAGGATCTTCATCGATAATCATTTTTATACCGATACCAATTTTTGGAATAGATTGGGCTTCATCAATAATCAAAACATCATAGGGTTTCACATAATCCAAAATCTCTGCTCTATTTTGTCGATTAAATAAATTTTGAACAACCAGGTCATCGCCAACTTCATATTTTGCGCAATATTGGGGATCAAGACTAACAAGATATTCCTTGCTCATCGTTGTCTTGCCAACCCGTCGTGGCCCATAAATAATAACCACTCGCCCTTTTTCCTGAAGGGAAACAATGGAAGTCTTCCTGGTAAAAATATTATCTATATTCATATAATACAGGGTATACCATATACTCAAAAAAGTCAATTTTTAAGTATATGGTGCGCATCCTAGGGACCTATTTTTTCCATTCAGCGATAATCGCCTGCTCATCATTAGCACTGATGGCTTTTTTAAACTTTACTCCTTTCATTCCATGGACTCTTTTTTCACACTCGGCCCAGGTGAGATGACGAATAATTTTTCCTTGGACTAAACTAAACTTAAATAAGAATAAGCTTTTATTTTTTGTCGGGCTTTTTCTGCCGGCGATTTTTTTTGTTTAACACTGATTAAACTCGGCTCAATTTGATCAAGATCAATAGTATATTTTCCTAAGACATCGTCAAAAAGTTTGGGTGGTTGGCCATCAGCATAGCCCGTCGCAATGGCATCGGCCCGATCATTCCCAGGAATACCAACATGCCCCGGGGTATAACGCCACAAAATTCTTGCTCCATTTTTTTTATGAACATTGGAAACCACTTCATCAAGAATTTCCCATAAATCGCGGTTGAGTACTGGTTCTTTTTTACTATTGACCCAGCCATGGCGCTTCCATCCCATAATCCATTGAGTAATCCCATTGATCACGTATTGTGAATCAACCCTCATCTCAATCAACCTAGTTTGTAGTTTGTAGTTTGTAGTTTGTAGTTGAGAAACCAGAAATGAAATCCCTTTAATGGCGGCCATCAGTTCCATGCGGTTATTGGTCGTCAGTGTTTCCCTACCACCCAACTCCACTACTTGGTCATCTCCAGCCACAATCACTCCCCACCCACCAGGACCAGGATTACTCCGTGAAGACCCATCAGTATAAATGATAATTTTAGATTTTGTCATAGTTTTTAGAATTTAGAATTTAGAATTTAGAATTTAGAATTTAATTTATAAATTATAAATCTTAAGTCTTAAATCTTAAATCTTCCATCATTACTCTAATCTACTAAAGATTTCTCAATTTTCGATATTTTTCAATAGTCTTTTTATATCCATCTCTCATATTTAATGCATTAATTTTATCCAACGGAATCCAACTATATTCTGTATGTTCATCACTTTTTCTAATATTTACTTCACTTGTTGTACATTCGAAAATTAATAAAATAAAATGGTAATCAATATAATTATTGGTTGATGAAAATGTCCATGAATCAATAATATCTCCGACGATAATATTTTCTAATCCAAGCTCTTCATAGCATTCTCTTTTTAAGGTTTCTTCTAGGGTTTCATTAAACTCTACTTTCCCTCCAGGCAATTCCCATTTACCCTTATGATCTTTGGCAAAAAGTATTTTACCATTATTATAAAAAATTGCCTTAACTGTTGTTTTTTGAATTTGTTTATTCATGATTATTAATTTGATAATTAGTGGTTTATTTTGCTTACATCTCTCACTAATTACCTAGTATATTAAAAATAATTATAAAAAGACAGAAGATGGGTGGCAAAGACACGCCCATCTTCATTTTTCCTGATTCCGGAAATACTTTTTAAGCAATAAGATCTTTGGCTTTTTGAATTAAATCGAGTAACAAATTTTTATTACCATAGTAACGTTCAATCAGGATTTCAATCTCTAGAACATCACGTTCCAATGCGTCTGATTTAGGAATGAATGTTCCTAAGGTACATGAATTGCTGACGAAGAAAATTATATATTTATCCTTATTGGGCACCAATAACTTGGCATATGGCAAAGCATTTTCAAAAGAAACTCCAGCTTCTTCTTCTGTTTCTCGACGAAGTCCATCAAGAAGTTCTTCTTCCCTGTCTAGATGTCCACCTGGAATATCCCAGCCTCGTTCATTTCGCGCAGCCAAAATTTTATTACCAATAAAACCAATTAAAAAAACAGCACTGACTTCGGCTTTTTTAATCACTGATTCCTTAGATACCGGAACAACTGTGAATGATTGATTTTTCATATTGATTCTCCTTATTAGTCAGAGTTAAGCCTAGCTAGTGTCTATTTTTTATTAATAAACATTTCGACTTCCTGATCAATGTTATTACAGAAAATATCTTGTTTAATTTGCATACTAAGTTCGTTAAATGTCATCCATTTTACTGACACAACTTCATTATCCTTAAACTGAAGATTTTCAATCTCACCATTCCATCGTAAAATAAAAATTTGACCAAAATGTTTGGCTTTATCACTTTTTAAAATATGTATCGGAATTAATTTATCTGCTTTAATAGACAATCCCAATTCTTGATATAGTTCTTCTATAGCATTATCAATATAATTCTGACCAGCCCTTAAATGTCCCCCAAAAAATGATTGCCATTTCCCCGGATGAACATCTTTAGAAAGAGATCGTTGTCCACACAGAACCTGATTATTATTATTGATAATCCAGGTATGAGTAGCCCGATGCCAATACTGCATAGTACTATGAACTTCTTTCCGACTTTTTGTAAAACCAAGTGATTTATTATTTTCATCGACAATATCGAAAAATTCTTCTGTGACCATATTACTTTAAATTATGAATTTATTAGATAAAATATTAATCAAGAACTGAACTTATTCTGTAACCCGTTAACGAATATTCTAAACTATTTCTTGTTGATAACAACTTTCGCAATAAGGCCGAAAGCCATCTTGAGTCGCATGAACTGACCAGATCTTCTTTTGGCAAGAAAAACATTGATCTTCGAATATTTGTAAATTACTCATTGTCTCAAAACGTTTTATCATTCGCTCCAGAGGTGTTAAAACTGGCAGAGCAATCCTGAACCTTCGATAAAATTCCAACTCTTTGGGAACAATTCGAAAAGGATGACCACTTTGCTCACTAATAATAATTTTTGAAAGAATTTCATCACTCACATCATCAATATTATCCGGTAAATCTTCTGATAAAATAGTTTGAGACTCACCGATATTGGCTTTGATTTCATCTTGCCATAGACCTCCTTTAGCTAAAATTTCTTCTTGAGAAAGTGGATATAAAATCTGCGCGGTGGAATTATTATAAGCAAAATTGGAAAAGTTATAGGGAAAAAATTCTCCGTAAATTCCCTGTTTTAAAAGTTTCTCCTTGAGATCATCAATGATTCTAAAATAATCATCCGGCTGATAAACTTTATTAAAAATCGCGTATTTGACATTTTTCAGACCGACGCAACCAAAACAATTAGAACAATTTTGACAGGAAAAGACATATTCACAATCGAGGCAAGTTTTACTGAAATAAGCAAATTTTACTTTGGAAGAGTCGCCACCCGCCTGAACAGTCTCATATAATTGATTGGATTTTCCCGAGAATCCGAAATCCATGGAATCTTTGATTGCCGTAGTAAATCTTCCGTATCTAATATTTTCAGAATCTTCGGTTTGAAACGACCAAAAAGTATCTCGACAATTCTCGATATCACTCCCAGTAGAATTGTTTGACTGCTTAATTCGAACCGCTCGAATCGGTTGGGATTTAACTAATTCCCAAAATCTTTGATGAGTGATTTTCACCTCACTTCTTTTTCCCAGATCAATTTGTTTTCTTTTAATTACATACTCTTCTTTCGTCAGTTGTTCATTAAAAAAACAATAACTTTTATTTCGTAAATTAACGCAGCCAAAACAATTGAGACAATTTCGACAATCGTAAAGAAAATCACTTTCTATGCAATCATTGGAAAAATAGATATAAGTACATTTAAAACATTTATTAGTCAAAACATTATTATAACCGCCCTCCACAAGACGAAGATAGAAAGAATCCATGACGTCTTTAGACTGAAAAGTTGAA
>JACQAJ010000030.1 GCA_016195045.1 Candidatus Azambacteria bacterium
CTCAATTTAAAAATCAACTTCTTAAAGACAGGCAAATTAAGTCGTCTTATGGTGAGCTTAGGCCAGAGTTTGAGATTATTTCCTTGATGATTAAGAAACGACTAGAAAAAGGCGTTACCCAAGCCAAACTGGCTAGACTCTGTGGTACTAAACAAGCAGCGATTTCTAGATTTGAATCAGGAAAATATAATCCTACACTTAATTTCTTGTATAAATTAGCTAATGGTCTTAACACGAAAGTAAAAGTTTCCTTAAGCACAAAATAATTTTAATTTAAGGAGAGACTGTTATGAATACGCTTTCGTAATGATTATAATCCGCCAATCGACAGATTACTTAATAATTTCTAACCCTTTCTCCGGTGAAAAGCTTGATGGATTTTTTTGAGTTCGGGGTTGGTGAAGTGGGTGTAGATTTGAGTGGTTGAAATACTGGCGTGTCCCAGCATTTCTTGAATTGATCTTAAATCGGCTCCCGAGCGTAAAAGATCGGTGGCAAAAGCGTGACGCAAACTATGAACCACCACTTTTTTAGTTAAACCAGCCACAATAGCATATTTTTTAATTAATCTTTCAATTGACCGTGGAGTTAATCGTTGACCATTCTGATTAACAAATAAGGGCTCTTTTAAATCAGTGCGTCCTTCTAAATATTTCTTTAAGGCCGTTTTAGCGGAATCAGAAATAAAAACGGTTCTAATTTTCTGCCCCTTGCCCCGAACCGAAAATTCTCCACTTTTTAAATTAATCTTTTCAATATCTAAAGAACAAAGTTCCGAGACTCGCAAACCAGTAGAAAATAACGTTTCTAAAATAGCTTGATCGCGATCAATAAAAACCGAGCTTTTATTTTTTATTCCTTTGCTTCTTTGATTTTTTGCTTCTTTGATTTTTTGGGGCGCTTCCAAAAGACGATTAATTTCTTCGGCTTCCAAAAACTGAATATCTCTCATCGGTATTTTGGGCAGTTCAATTTTTTCCGCCACCAAAGTCGGAATATCTTTTTTAGCTAAATAACGGAGAAACTGCCGAAGAGTAATTAAATAATTATTTTGAGTTTGGATGGTTAGAGAGCTGTCATTAATTTTTAAACGATTTAAATAAACCCGAAATTTTCGAACGACTTCTTCGGTAATATCAGCCGAATCTTGAACTTTAGAAAATTCAAAAAATTTCCTAAGATAGCGATCATAATTAGCCAAAGTCTTAGACGAATGATTTTTTTCAATTTCTAAATATTCTAAAAAATTACTTTGGGCGAGTTTAAGATCCATAGAAAATTAAGTGATAGGTCGTAGGTCGTAGGTCGTAATTGATAGATTTCTACCCACTACCCACCTACAACCTAATCTAATTATACCATGTTCACTCCTAAAAAATCGACTACCCAAGAAATTGGCGATCTCGGAGAAGAGAAAGCCAGTCAATATTTAAAAGATCGGGGCTATTTACGAAGGACGGTCCTTTGTAAGCATTTGTAAAATCCACTGACAGAGTAGCTAGTTGACTTACTGGGATGCTTTCGTATATAATTGGATATAGTTATCTATATAGGGTTAAAATATATTAAAAATATGAGTAAAAACAGCTTCAACAAACGAATAAAACTAAGCCAGGAGATTCTTGGTAAAATTGCCAAAATTGACGAATTCAAGGGACTTTGGCATGGCAGTCTGCGACTCTCTCCGCAGATTTTAGGCCGGTTAAAATTATCGGTGATCATTACCTCTACCGGCGCTTCAACCCGTATTGAAGGATCAAAAATGAGCGACGAGGAAGTGGCTCGTCTTTTGAGCGGTCTGAAATCCAAGCCTCCCAAAAATCGTGATGAACAAGAAGTCGCCGGTTATGCCGATTTACTCGGGAGAGTTTTTGATCACTATCGTACGCTTAAATTGACCGAAAATAATATTTTGCAATTCCACAGCATACTTCTGCAATTTTCTCTCAAGGATCAATCACATAAAGGAAAGTATAAAGATTCCGATAATACAGTGATTATGAAAAATGAAAGGGGCGAAGAGATTGTCCTGTTCAGTCCGACAAAACCCTATTTGGTAAAGCCGGAAATGGAAGCGATTATTGATTGGACAAATCAGGAGCTGGAAAAGAAAGAAATCCATCCTGTGCTTATCATTGCAAACTTTGTCTTTGAATTTTTGGCTATTCACCCGTTCTTAGATGGTAACGGCCGTCTGAGTCGTGCTCTGACAAACTTGCTTTTGCTTCGCAATGATTATGCCTATGTGCCGTATGCTTCACTTGACGAAATTATTGAGGAACGCAAAGACAGTTATTATCTCGCACTTCGAGCAACGCAAAACAAGCACAAAACGGAGAATGAAGATATTACGCCGTGGCTTAATTTTTTGCTTGACGCATTGCTGACTCAAGGCGATGTTGCTCGAAAACTGATGAATGCCGAGCAGCCGGAGAAACTTTTGTCCGAAAGACAAGAGCAGGTTTTCGCTATCCTAAAAGACGGCGAAACTTTGGGAGTGGCGGAAATCGATAAACGTCTCAATGGTTCTGTCCCTCAAGTGACTATAAAACAATCTCTCGCCAGACTGGTGGCTTTGCGTTTGATTGAACGAGTCGGTCAAGGCAGGGGCGTGAGATATAAGAAAATATTTACCCCGTTAAATAGCAAAGTTGAAGTGGTATCACTTGTCTAGACAGTAAAATTGGATTTTGAAGATATAACTGGGGATAACTTTTTTAGGATTTCCTGTTCTATAACAGGTAAACTTTCGACCCTTGAGAAATAAACTGTTTCAGGTCTCTGGTAATTAAGTGATTGATGGGGGCGTCTGGTATTGTAGAATTGAAAATATTCAGCAAGACCAGTTCTGGCTTCTTCAATTGTTCGATATGATTTCAGGTAAACATTTTCATATTTCACTGTTCGCCATAATCTTTCGGTGAAAATATTATCTAGACAACGTCCTCGTCCATCCATACTAATTTTAACATTTCTCTCTAACAAGGATTCGAATTAATGTAATGTTGCTTGAATTATTTTGATGAAGTGTAATGTCAACCATGGATTAAGTCTTAAGCTAAAAATGCACTGACATTGGTCATTTGGTTTAATCTCATATTCTATGGAAATAAATAAAATGAAAAGAAATCTATTACTTGGTGTTGTTTTGCTGATTGTAGTAACAGTATTTATTTGGGTTTATAAAAAAGATAGTGACGCAACCATGCCCAATGTTTCCGTACCAATTTCAAATGAAATTAAAAAATTTGAAACGGTTATCAAAAAAGATGACCTTGATTTGTCTTTGTCTGGTAATAATTCTAGCTCTATATTGAATGAATTTAAAACATCCGAAAAAATCAGTAATAGCGGAGGTTCGATTCAATTAACAGATGTGGCAAAAGTTGATTTCCCATCCGGGTCACTTGATGGCACTGAAGTTACGGTGTCAAAAGTAGAGTCAACAGACTTCAGCAAGGATTTTGATGACACAGCAGGACTCTTTGGGGCTACCGGACAAAATAAATATCAAGTCACTATTGACGTCAAAGGCACTCAACCCATGAAAGCTACTAATGTCACGTTGACAATACCAGGATCATTAACTGCATTGGCCCCGTCAGGTTCGGAGTTACGCGCTTTCTACACTCTTTACCAAATTAGTGATGACGAACGTGAAAAAACTGTCGAGGCTTTATCAGATAGATTTGCAGTTGATGCAAAAACAATAACAATTTCATTGCCACCGGAGGCTTTTTCCTCAGAGGCTTCTAATGGCCACAGTGTTTATCAAGCCATTATTTATTTAGGCTTTACACCAACCGCTAGAAACTAAAAAAGGAGTTGAGCATGTCTGGTCAAGTGATCGACAGACGATGAATATGACCAAGGAGATACTGATAAAATTAAGAAAAATTTATCCTCGTGAAAAACATAAACTTTTAATTTTTTGGAATGGAGTCGTTTGACACCGAGGTTCAGTAGTTCAGAATTTTATTCAAAAAGATGGTAAAATTGAAACAGTTTACTTTCCTCCTTATTCTCCTGAAGAAAATCCGCAAGAACATGTTTGGAAAAATGG
Source organism: Candidatus Azambacteria bacterium (assembly GCA_016195045.1). Classification (GTDB taxonomy): domain Bacteria; phylum Patescibacteriota; class Minisyncoccia; order GWC2-36-17; family JACQAJ01; genus JACQAJ01. The sequence goes on from JACQAJ010000030.1 coordinate 4,064, forward strand.
ACGAGCACTGGTAACGAACAATAAATTTATTGAAAATATCGATGAAACAGCCAATGAGTTTAAAAAATATCTTAAAAAGACAATGTTTCACTATAGTTTCTTAGGCTTGAGTCCTGTTTCATAGTGTGATGTCTATATGATCTTATTATTAGACTCAAAATAAATTACAAAGTATTATGATACCATGTTCACTCCTAAAAAATCGACTACCCAAGAAATTGGCGATCTCGGAGAAGAGAAAGCCAGTCAATATTTAAAAGATCGGGGCTACCGAATTTTAGAAAGAAATTACAAAGTTAAAATCGAGAAAACCGTCATCGGAGAATTAGATATTATTAGTAAAAAGAGTGGTCATTTAATTTTTGTGGAAGTCAAAAGCCGATTCGGCCAAGATAATCGCTACTCTCCTTTTGATAATATTACTGCCCCAAAAAAGAAGCAGCTAATCAGACTGGCTAATTTTTATATTAAAGCTAAAAAAATTTCTCTTGATTCCCCTTGGCAAATTGACGTCATCGCCGTCGAATTCAATGATAACGAAAAACCAAAAATTGAACACCTAGAAAAAGCGGTCTTCTGAAAAAGCGATTTTTTAGTCACGATTTTTGTTGTCACGATTTTTGTTTGACAATAATACTTTAGTTTGATAAAGTAGTTTTATGAACTGGAAAAGTATTATCAACAAAAGTTTAATTAAAGCAATTTTGGCTATTAAAACCGCTAATGAAGCTAGACGATTTTTGCGTGATTTAATGACCGAAAAAGAAATTGGGGAGTTCGCAAGACGACTAAAAGTGGCGGAAATGCTTACAGAAAAGGTGCCTTATTCTATAATCGAGAATGAGACTGGCTTAAGCTCCGATTGCTCGGGTGGCAAAGTGGCTCAAAGGAAAAGGTGGTGGCTACAAAATAATTATCAAAAAACTTCATCATCACAATTCTATCCGAATACGGAGAGGGTTGTCTTGATGTAATTTCATCATCGCATGAAAATAATCCCCTCTGTAATTGGAGGGGGTTTTATTTTGCTTACCCACAACAAAACAGCAAATACTGCTCTTTGAAAGGAAATTCCAATGATGAATAAAATAAGAATTGCATTACCTAATAAAGGTATTATGTCTGACCCATCAATATCATTGATAAAACAGATTGGGTTGTCATTTAACGAACACCGTAAAAGACTATCCATAGGAGTAAACAATTTTCCTGCTGATTTATGTTTCATGAATGTGAGGGATGTCGTCCAATGCATTAAAAATGGTATCGTAGACCTTGGGATCACTGGCTACGATGTTGTTATGGAAAGCAATGGAAATTTCCCAATGATTAAATTAAATTTTGGGCACACAAATCTAGTGGTAGCAGTACCAATAGATTCTCAACTTAAGTTGAGGTCACTTGAGGGAAAAAAGATTGCGACTGTATTTCCAAAAATCACAAAAGCATTTTTTAAGGGACATGGTATTAATGTTGAGATTATTCGTGTTTTTGGCGCAGTGGAAGGAGCATTAGCGATTAAACGCGCTGAAGCCATTGTGGACTTGACTTCAACGGGAGACACTCTTCGTGCCAATAATTTACGTCCAATCGGGACTCTTATTGAATCGGAGGCAATACTAATTATGTCTCCAAAAATCAAAAAGAATAAGATGGCATTGTGTACTGAATTGATCAATCGTATCGAGAGCATATTATTGGCTCAACAATATCTATCAATATTTTTTAACATATCTAGAAAAAGACTAGATGATGTCAAGAAAATAGTTCCTGGACTCAATTCGCCGACTATAAATAAGTTGACCGCTAATGGTATGGTAGCAGTTCATTCCATTATAAAAAAACAAGAAAAGTGGGAGGTGATAAAGATGTTAAAGAATATTAACGCTATGGGTATATTAACAATGCCCATAGAAACACTAACCACTCACTAGAAAGTACTACGAACTCCGGGCAGATATTTTGCCCGGAGTTTATTAATTACTATCTTATTTCAATGGAAAATAAATACTATACTTCCATAAGTCATACTTAAGGCAAAATAAACAAACACGACGACAAAAAACTTAAACAGATACGGAACAACTTTTGGATTTGAAAGAAGACCTCTAAACCAAGAAAATATAAATGCTACCCCCACGGTTGAGAGTAGCCAACCCACCTGAACAAGTAGTAAAAATAAATATTGCCCGTATTGAAATTGCTCTCCTGATGTCGATCACGCCTCCGGGTGCAAGCAAAATTGCTGACTCCACTGTGTTAACTCCGAGCACATCCTGAATCCAGAGTGTTGCCAGTTTGAAGGTCAGTCCCATACCGCGACCGTCTTGGCGCGGAATGTTAATGAGCATTCCTTCCCCGATTTCTTCAAGCGTTTTCAATGCGAGATGCAATTGGTCGTAGCATTCACACGTCAGATCGCCAAAGACTTGTCCTGTTTCGCAACCGGAATCAGTACGCAAAACAAGTTGGTCCTTGTTTTTGAACACAGGGATAAGCAAGTTTTTGTCGAGCTCTGCTTTGACGATCACCGAGTATTTCTCCCACTGGTCATCAATAGCAAAACTATACTGCCAGAACTTGCCGTGCTCGGTTTTGAGAATGCCGATGCCTCTTCGCTCAACTGCGTAGTAGCGCGTGGTTCCGTTCTCAATGACGCTAATGCGCTTTGAGAATGGTTCCATTGAACGCTTCAGCAAATCAAGGAAAGCATTGACCTCCTCAACCGACATATTCGCTTTCGTACAAATATCGATTACGCTCGGCGGTTTAATTCCTGTTTTCATTACTTCCTCCTTTTTCATGCGATTGGTTTTGGTGTGAAGGCAGATAAACTCCATCACTTTTCTTTTTCCTGAACGAGCCGTGAATAAGCCGAAACGCTAGCCTTCTCTCCGCCTCGTAAACCATTGGCGTACCAATAAGTGCATTACACTCCGGGCATTTCAAGTTTGGCATTTCAGTTTTGTCGCTCATCTTTGACTGCAAAAACGCAAGCTCCTGTGGTGCAAAGATTCGATCGAGATACATTCGGAGCAATCTACCATGTCCGTCTTTTTGATAGAGGGCAAAATGTTGATTGCACTTACTGCAAAAAAGATCGAGAAAATACGAATTACCACCGCGGGCATTCACATACTTGTCTTTTTTGAAAAAATGTTGAGTTATGTTTTGATCCGCCATGTTTATCTCCTTTCTATGTTTAGATTGTCAAAGAACACCTTTGACTAAAGACTATCATACATTAGTTTTTGATTTTATGCGAGCCAACAATTTTTGATTTTATGCAAGCCCTCCCGCCAAAACGAAATCCGAAAAAATCTCAACTATCCCACACTAACAGCAACCGTAGACTCATCAAAATTACCGAATTCGTCGTAGACTTTAATTTTGATTTGATGCTGACCATTAATAGCATCACTGGGGACTTTGAGAGAAAAAGAATAAGGAGTGACTAATTTTGATTCGATAAAAGTTTCGTCGAAAAATAAATCGACTTGTTTAATATTGAACTTTGATTGAACCGTCACACTTATTTCTTGGGAAATATCTTTCTTGAGAGTGGCACCAATAATTGGCTGATTAATATTAATCACTGGTTTATTGACTAAAGTATGGATATCGTCAAATTCTGTTGGTGGCAGAGCGGTTGAAAGAATTAATTTTTCTTCAATTCTTTTGGGATCAGCCAACCATTTTTTAACGCCACTTTCCCAACTATTAAATTGCGAATCAACCTCAGGATTGACTGGCGGCGATCCCGCAGGATCATCTCGGTTAACAAAGTATAAGATATTGTGAACATCTTGGAATTTCATTTCTTCAATAAACTCGGGCGGCGTTAAATCAGTGGCCAACTTCTTGGAAACTTTATCAATCTTATAAACCTTTTCGGCAATATATTTACCATTGAGCATGGTTTTGTCCGAACTAACCGGAGCTGGGTCAACAAACTTCTCTTTAGGTAATCGAGCCAAGGCT
>JACQAJ010000031.1 GCA_016195045.1 Candidatus Azambacteria bacterium
ATAGACCAAAAAACCAGCCGGCACATTATCGCCATAACCTTTTTGTTTCATTTCTTCCTTAACAGTCGGATTACGTCTTAATCGAGCCAAAGTGACGAGATTAAGAAAAATTACCGTCAACTCAGCAATTTCGGGAATTTGAGACTGAATAAAAAAAGTCGTCTTTTCGGGATCAAGACCCAAAGCTAAATTATCCAGTGCCACTTCTAAAATATTAGCTCTTACTTTCTCGGGCCGGTCGGCATTATCAGTTAAGGCCTGGAGATCAGCAATCATATAAAAAGCCTGTTGATGGGTTTCCTGAAAATGGAGCCGATTCACAATGGAACCAACATAATGACCGAGATGAAGTTTCCCGGTCGGTCGATCACCAGTCAGCACGATTTTTTCATTATTAAGTTTCATATATTTAATTCGATTAAAATTCACTAAAAACTAATTCAAGAGTACCAAGAGAGACAATATTTTGCAAACTCTATTTCATTACTAACCAAACGCGACGGTCGTCATGATTGGTTAGTAATGAAAACTTAATCTTACTATAACTAAAATGACAGAAAATTCTTCCATTACTTTCTATCATCATCGAAAAGCTCATAGTAAGACAGAAAGCTTATGGATGCTATACAAAAGAAAAATAAAAATTCTTCAAATGGAAATCTATATCCAAATAATTCAACCCAACCAATGAAATTGTTTCCAGGAAATGTCCACTGATTCAAGTGTAACGCAGTAAACTCAAATAAAATCGTAAGTAAGAAAAAATATGAAGCTGTTTTGATATATTTTGATAAAAGTCTTGGGAAAAATGATAGAAACGTAATTGCTGGTAAAAAGAGGAGGATAATTCCAATCCCAAAATAAGCATACGGTATCACCAACAATTCCGGCTTAATAAACAAAATCGTAAAGAAAACTAACATAAGAACAATTAATGGCCATATTAAATATTTCATCTTTCTATCTATTAACTCGTGTTTACCTTTATCTAAAAAATGTTCATAGAAAATTACGTTATTATAAATAAATAAAAATCCGAAAATTAAATTTTCAATAAGACCGACGCCAAACAAACGAAATGGAAACATGGTAGTCGGATAAAACCATGAATGATCCATAACACCAAGATAATCTACAATCATACTAAGAGGAACCCCTGTAATAATAGAAAATAAAAAAGTTTTTTTAACTTGTGATTGTACCCTAAAAGATAGCTACATTGATGGTAAACCAAAAAACAACAAAGTGGATACCAGGAGATTTGCATTGAGGGCTAATGATAATGCAACCGATATTATCGGAAATAGAATTAATAAGAAAATATCTAATTTTTTTAAAAACTTTTCACTAATATTTTTCATAGTAAACTTCTTATAATATCGATGAAATTATATAAAATTTCTGACGAATAGGCAAAAAAAATTAAACTATTTAACACTTCCAAATAATTTTGAAAGAGTAGTAAAATTATAGCCCTGAGCACTTAATCGACGAATAACATCTAGCAAAGCATCAGCATCAAGAGTACTCTTATCATCGCTCGAACCAACATGCATCAAAACAATGTCCCCGGGCGCAGCCCTACTGACGATCCGACTAACAACCGACTGAACACCGTGTCTAAAACTACGACCCTGCCAACCTAAGGAATCAATCGTCCATCTCACCGCGGTATAACCAGCCCCATTAACCAAGGACAAATCTCCCTTATTATACTCACCATAAGGAAATCGAAAAAATGGTACCACTGTAATATCTTGCTGACGAGCCATCTCAGTCATTCCGGTAATTTCTTCAATTTTTTGTCTGGATGTCAGGGTTGTAAAATTTTTATGCGAAACCGTGTGATTAGCGATCTCATGACCGTCGATTATAATAACTTTTATCAATTTAGGATAAGTTTCGATAAAATGCCCGGTCAAAAAAAAGGTTGAATGAATCTTTTTTTGCTTCAAGACGGCCAAGATTTTTTTCAAACCATCAGCATTCCCGCCGCCATCAAAAGAAAGGGCCAGGGTTTTGGTCTTACTCGGTACCCGAATTACATCCCCCTTAAATCGCTCGAGAATTAAATCATAATCCGGCACCGATATTTTAAGCGGAGTTGAAATTATTTTTCTATCGACAGAGACTAAATCAATTTTATTTTCGGCCTTAATCGAACTAAACACCGAAGCCCAATACTGGTCCGGAGAGGATAAAACTCCTGCCAAAAAAATAAAAACTATTATCAAAAATATTTTATAAGGAGAATTTTTCATTATTGTTCAAGTACTTTCTTCAGGGAAATCTTATTGCTATATTTAATGTACCCTCCCGTACCATACGAAACATAGGCTGACATATTGATCATCTCGCCCTGACGTTCATAAGTGACCTTAGTATCATTAGAATTTGATCACTTTCTGA
>JACQAJ010000032.1 GCA_016195045.1 Candidatus Azambacteria bacterium
ACTGACGATGATTATGGTCAAGCGAACGTCAATTTTTTAAAGACCAATAAAATAATTATTGAACAGCTCAATCCGCTGATCGAACAAGGCTTAACTATAGTCTTAACTGGTTTTATTGGTCAATCAAATCAGGGAAAGTATTCCACTTTTGGTCGGGGCGGATCGGATTTTACTGGTGCCGTAGTGGCGGCGGCTTTAAGCGCTCAAGAGCTTCAAATTTGGACCGATGTTGATGGTATTTGTTCAAGTAATCCCCGCTTGATTAAGGAAGCTCAAGTCATTCCAGAACTTTCTTTTGCGGAAGCTAGTGAACTAGCTTATTTTGGTGCCAAAGTTTTGTATCCTAAGACGATTGCTCCAGTGATCAAAGAAAATATCCCTATTCGGGTTTTAAATACTTTTAATCCGCCAGCCAGTGGCACTTTAATTAAACAAGTATCCAGTCCTGGATTGAAAGCCATTACTTTTAAATCAGAAGTTATTATCATGACTATTCGATCGGTCAAGATGCTGGAGGCCCATGGATTTTTGGCGAGGATTTTTAATCTTTTCGCGAAACACAAAGTCATTGTTGATGTGTTAGCCACTTCGGAAGTGAGTTTATCTTTAACGGTTAATGTGACGCCACCCGAAAAATTGATTCAAGAACTTTCTGAATTCTCGGAAGTTGGCCTAATCCCCCATCAAGCGATTGTTTGTTTGGTGGGCGATCAATTATTTAAGACTAAGACTATTCTAAATAATCTTTTTACTTGTCTTCAGGATTATCCGGTGAAGATGATTTCCCAGGGAGCTTCGGAAAGGAACATTACTTTTTTAGTTAATCAAAATGAAGTCGAAGAAATTGTTAAGAAAATTTACCAGAAACTTTTCGTTAGTTGAAAGTTCATCAAGTTCATCAAGTAATTGTATCTAACTTTATAACTTTCAACTTTATAAACTTTATAACTCATTATGAAAATTGCTATCATTGGTGCGACCGGAGCCGTCGGTCGAGAAATAATCAAGTGTTTGGATCATCTTAAATTTCCCGTTGATCAATTATTTCTGGTGGCTTCTGATCGTTCGATTGGCCAGATTTTGGAAACTCCTTTTGGAAAAATTACCTTAGAAGGTCTCTTCGAAGATATTTTTAAAAAGGCTGATTTGGCTATTTTTTCGGCGGGAAAAGAAATCAGTCTGGCCTATGCGCCCTTGGCTAAAAAACACCATTGTTTAATGATTGATAATTCCTCGGCCTTTCGTTACGATAAAGATGTTCCTTTGGTAATTCCAGAAATCAATGCCGATCTGGCGATGAATCATCAAGGAATTATTGCTAATCCTAATTGTACGACGGCCATTGCGGCGGTGGTCTTGTGGCCACTTCATCAAACTTTTGGTTTGAAAAAAGTTATTATCTCAACCTATCAAGCGGCTTCTGGGGCGGGCCAAAAAGCCATGGATGAATTGATTGATCAAACCAAAGATTATTTATCTGGTCAGACCGAGACGGTTAAATATTTTCAGCATTCTCTCGCTTTTAATATTATTCCTCATATTGATGAATTTCAGTCCAATGGTTATACTAAGGAAGAGATGAAAAACAGAAAAGATTATTAATCCTGAGATGGCTCGACAAGTTTTGAGTCAGGCTCCTGGAGTGACTTTGGTTGATGAACCGGCAAAAAATCTCTATCCGATGCCACGAGATTTGGCTGGTCGCGATGAAGTGGCGGTTGGACGAATTCGGCAAAATTTAATTTTCGGTGATCACGGCTTAGATCTATTTATTGCTGGTGATCAATTATTAAAAGGCGCGGCCTTAAACGCCGTTCAAATAGCGAAGTTGTTTATTTAGAAGTTAGTAAATAGAGTAAACTTCTTATGACTTGTCATTGCGAGCCGAATGAAATGAGACGTGGCAATCTAATTAAATCAAAAATTAAAAATCAAAATGTAAAATGACAATGTAAAATTTCAAAATTGATTGGAATATTGGATGTCTTAATCTAATAGTCCCAATCTCAAAAGATAATTTTGACATTTTAAATTGTAATTTTGATTTTTGATCTTTAATTTTTACATTTCTTTCTATGAAAATTGCTATTATTGGTTTTGGTAATATGGGTAAGACGATTCGAAAGATTGCGGAAGAACGGAATCATACGATTGTGGCGATCATTGATCCCATAGACAAAGAAGCGACTTCACTTAATCTGACTCCGGAGAGTTTGCAGGGGGTTGAGGTGGCGATTGATTTTTCTAGTCCATCAACAGTTTTAAAAAATATTGAAGTCGCTCTTGAGGCCAAGGTTAATCTCGTTGTTGGCACTACTGGTTGGTATGATCAAGTGGAAGAAGTTAGCAAGAAAGTGGCAGAAGCTGGGACCGGCTTTCTTTGGTCTGCCAATTTTTCGATCGGAGTCAATCTTTATCTTAAAATGATTGAACGGGCGGCGGAACTAATCAATGATTATGAAGAATATGATATTTGGGGTCATGAAATTCATCATCATCATAAAGTGGATTCACCCTCAGGAACGGCCAAGACTATCGAAAAAATTCTTTTAAATAAAATTTCTCGAAAAACTGCTGTCGTTGAAGAGAAGCTTGATCGTCAAATTAAGTCTAATGAAATTCATTTTTCTTCGACTCGAGGTGGGCCGGTAAATTTTTCTCATGTGATCGCTTTTGATTCGGCAGCCGATACTATCACTCTTAATCACACGGCTCGAGATCGATCTGGCTATGCTCTGGGTGCGGTCAAAGCCGCCGAATGGCTTTATCTAAAAAAAGGATTTTTTGGAATGGATGACTTTATTGGTTAAAAGTTTATCGAGTTATAAAGTTGAACTCCTAAACCTCAAATAATTTCTAATGTTCAATTTCTAATTTCTATTAAATTTCTAATGAATCAATTATCAATGAATGGGAAAAAATAAATTAACAAGTTTGAAAATTAAATAATTGAAAATTTAATGAAAATTAGAAATTAGAAATTAGAAATTGAAAATTATTAATTCACCAGACTTAATGAACTTGATGAACTTACTAAAATTTCGTGGCACTTGGACGGCTCTAATTACTCCTTTTCTAGATAATCAAGAAATTGATTATCAGGCTCTTTCGGTTTTAATTGAAAGACAAATTGCTGGTGGGGTAACTGGAATTGTGGTCATTGGAACGACGGGCGAAAGTCCGACTCTAAGTGATCAAGAATGTTCAGCATTAATTAAGAGAGCTAAAGAGTTGATTGCTGGCCGGTGTTGGTTAATGGCTGGTTGTGGAACTAATCATACGGCTCATTCGGTCGAAAAAGCTCAGGCGGCTCAAAAAGCGGGGGCTGATGCTTTGCTTGTGGTTAATCCTTACTATAATAAACCGAGCCAGCAAGGATTGTATTTACATTTTAAAGAAGTGGCCCAAGCCACCAATTTACCTAATATTCTTTATAATATTAAGGGCCGAACGGGAGTTAATTTAGAAACTGATACTTTAATGAGATTAGCTAAAGAAGTCGATAATATTATTGGTGTTAAGGAGGCCTCTGGGGATCTAGTTCAAATAAAAGAAGTTAGCCAGCGAAAACTTGAGGACTTCCTACTTTTTTCCGGCGATGATGGTCTTACCTATCAAGTCTTGGAACAAGCCAAAGGCGACGGAGTGATTTCGGTGGCGAGTAATATTATTCCCAGGGAAGTTAATGAACTAGTCCAGGCTGGTTTGCGGGGCGATTTTAAAACCGCTAAGCAATTAGACGACCAACTTCAAAAATTATTTAAAATTTTATTTATCGAGACTAATCCCCTACCAGTAAAATATATGGCCCATAAGCTGGGTCTGTGTCATCTAGTCTATCGACTCCCCATGTGTCCCCCATCAGAAAAAAATCAAATGATCTTAAACGAGGCATTTAACGACTATTTCAATTTGTTGTCTTGAATAATTTGTCATCCTGAGTGAAGCGAAAGATCTAACTCAATTTATCATCTTGTTCAATTTGTCATCCTGAGTATTTGTCATCCTGAGTGAAGCGAAGGATTTAATTTAACTCCGTAGGTTAAATCTGCGTAGCTTAAAATTTACATAGCCTACATTTAATAGGAATCTGAGTCTAATTTTAAAATGTCTACTATCTTTCCATATGGCGAGATAGTAGACAATAGTGAATTAACGATTTTTTAAAAAGTAGAACCCCAAAGAAAACGTGTTTCTCCGGGGTTCATTTCGATGGCGTGTAGTTGTAGATTATTATATCGGAATCTTTACTGCTCGTGCTGAGAGAGAATTTCTGATTAATCTCAACTATAAACCTAATGTCTTTTTTCAAAGAGATGAGCGAGACCTTAGGCGAAGAATTGAACTTCCTTGCTTTGGGCTCATTTGTGTGATCAATTCTCGGCCCACTTTTATGTTAGCCTTATTAATACATACACAAGTCATCGTCTTCAAAATCTTTATTCTCTAGTAAGAAACTTATAGTACGTATTGTTTGAAAAATACCTACTACTGATAAAAATATCCCACTTATTACCCAAAGAACTGATGAGCCTGGAGTGTATGCTATACACAGGCAGGCCACTGTTGCCATAAAAAACAATATGGCAAAAATTCCGTGTAATAAACCCTTCTTTATTTGAATGCTCATTTTTATTTTCCTCCATATTGCCACGAACACTCGTGGCGGTCTTATTAAGCTTGACAAGGCACTTACCCTGTTCTTAATACTCTTTCCTACTCCCCCGCCTTTCTGGACATAATGCTTCACGAACTCTTCGGCATTTTCTTCTAAAACATCGTCGATTTTGTTCATGAGCTTGTCCATATCTTCTTTTAATTTCTCTCCCTTCTTAGTTACATCCAGATTGGATGCGACTTCTTTTTCCTTACCTTTTTTACCGGTAGCACGTTTTACCGGCTTTTTAACTTATTCTGCCATCTTTAACCCTCCTTTGATTGTTTACCTTCTATCTCCATTAAAACAAATATATCAAATTTTATCAATAGCGGATTTCTTTTTGAAAAATTAAGAATCTTGTAGTATAGTTATGGTATGGATATAGTATACTTATTTATAGAAGAGCATATTTCATTGGTATTATTGTTTCTGACATTAATTTTTGCTGTTTATTGGGTAGTAACCTTGATTACTTTTTACCATCTTATTCGTTTTGGTATTGGTACTCAACCAAAAAGATTGGCCACGGTTTTTCTTATGGGGTCAGTGATATTTTTTTGTCTTAGTGCGTTATTTATTTTCTTAGATCTCGTCCACTAATGGGTTGATAAGAGGACGAGACCCCCAATATTATTAGCGGATTGCCAGTTTTAAAAAAGATACTAATTTAATTATGTTAAAAACTTTATTTTCAATTTTTACAGAGTCTCACAATACTTTTGAAGGTCAGGAAAAAGATGAAAATGTTATCGTTCTTTTGCGACGACATCCTTTTTATATTCTTTTGCAAGTATTTTTCTCGATTATTCTATTTATTGCGCCAATATTGGGTGCCTTGGTCTTTGCTCAATTCATTCTCCAAAATAATTTATTAGGACTTTTTTTGTTTCTCTATAGTTTGTGGTGTCTTATTGGGTGGCAGGTATTATTTTATTCAATTACTCTGTATACTCTGGATGTCTGGATCGTGACTAACAAACGAATCATCGATAGTAATCAAATTGGATTTTTTAATCGAATCACTTCAGAACTTCATCTTGATAAAATTCAAGATGTCTCGGTCAGGATTGAAGGCCTGATCCCCACCTTCTTTCAATTTGGAGATTTAGAAGTTCAAACCGCTGGCACCGAAGAAAAATTTAAATTCTTCCAAATCCCCAATCCCCTAGAAGTAAAAAACAAAATTATGAGCATTTTTGAGTTAATTTCATCTTCTGACTTTTGGGTACCATCAGTATCTGTCCCAGATTCTACTGGACTTGGTGTTGGGTTATCTAGTTTTGATCCTTCTGGTGTTGACATGATTTTTTAATAAATTGGTGCGCGGGAGAGGATTCGAACCTCCACGCCCTTACGAGCGCTACCACCTCAAGGTAGTGCGTCTGCCATTTCGCCACCCGCGCATAAAATAAGCTATTATTTAAAATCTTCCTTTTTTAATTTTGATTGGCGTAAAATAGATTGAAAAGTTCCGTATCGGATTTCTTTACCATGAATCGGAACAATAACTGTAAGTAGTGGATTTCCTGGTTTGCGATATTTAGTGTGAGAACCAGTTTGAGAAGTAAAGAAAAAATTATTCTTTTTTAGAGTTCTAATAATAACTAAAAGTGAATACGGTTTAGGCATGTTGAATGGTAATAGAAGCAATAAGAGGATTTTTTATTAATTCCGTTTTTAATGGAAACACCGTATCTTCAAAGTATAGTTCGAGGGCATCTTGAAGCATTATCAAAGCTTGTTTTTTTGTCTTACCAAAACTAGAAATATCTACGTCTAAACATTGGGAAATATAATAATCCCCTTCTTTCCAGACTACTGATTTTAGATTAATTTTACTCATTTATTTAAGCCTTGGTCTTAATTAATTTTAATTTAGCTTTTTTGCCAGTCGCATCTCTGAGGTAATAAAGTTTGGCCCTTCTAACTTTATGAGATTTGAGAACTTTAATATTGTCGATAATTGGTGAATGGAGGGGAAAAATTCTTTCAACGCTAATGGCGCCGAATAATTTTCTGACCGTAAAAGTGGCTCCCGGTTCTTCGCCGTGATTTCTTTTTAAGACTAATCCTTCAAAAACTCCTACCTTGGTTTTATCCCCTTCTTTGAGTTTTGAAGAGACGGCGATTTCATCCCCCACCTTAAAGTCGAATTTTCTTATTTCCAGATTTTTCTCAGTGAATTTTTTTAAGCTGTTCATTCCGTTAGAAGCGGATATAATTCTTATTCTAAAAGAGAGAATCATTCCCGCAATAAAAATTAAAGAAATTTTATTATATCTCCCGTTTCTAACGGGATTCATATTAGCTATCTTAGTATATATAACTTGATAAATCAAGCGGTCTTTTCAAGATTATCTAAAAAATTCTGCAACTCTGTTGGTAGAGGACTATTAAATTTATAGGGAGTATCACTTAATAATTTAACTTCTAAATACGAGGCATGTAGAAAGATCCTCCCATCAAGAGGAATTTTTGAGCCATATTTTTTATCTCCTACGAGAGGATGTTGGATGTAAACAAAATGAATTCTAATTTGATGAGTTCGGCCGGTCTCGGGAGAAACTTCTACTAAGGTTAATTCTCTTCCCTCTTGATTTTTAAAATGTTCAAGAACCTTATATCGAGTAATGGCTTGTTTGGGGTTGATTAATCTATGGCTAAATTCTTCTTTGACAGCCAATTGTCTAATTGGTGCTTCCCTGTCTTTACCAACTAAGGTTTGGATGACTCCATTTTTTTGAAAGATTTTTCCTTCTACTAAGGCTAAGTATTTTTTAACAATCTTTCCTTTTTTAAATTGTTTTTGAAGAAGATCGAGGGTTTTAAGATTTTTGGCGATGATTAAAATCCCTGAAACTTCTCTATCAATGCGATGAACAATCCCCGGCCTTAAACTATCGCCAACATCTTTGATTTCTGGATATTTTTCCAAAATAAAATCAACGATCGTTTTCTCGTTATTTCCCTCTTTATCTTGGTGCACTAAGATACCAGCTGGTTTATCTAAAACAGCAAGATCGTTATTTTCGTAAATAACAGTTATTTTTTTAAACATTTTAGGTATTTTTGTCTTTACTTTAGTTATATAGTATTTATAATTATATTAATAACATGAATATTCTAAAACACAAAGAACTTGTTTGGGTTGATATTGAGAGTCCCAAAGATAGTGATATCGACTATTTAAGAACAAATTTTAAGATCTCAGACGATATTTTAGAAGATATCATTCCACCATCTCAACATTCCAAAATAGAAGATTCTGAAGATATTTTTTATTTCGTTGTCTATTTACCGGTTTTTGATCGAAGAAGTCGGCTTTCTCATAATCGGGAATTAGATATTATTCTTGGCAAAGACTTTTTAATTACCAGCCATTATGAACCGATTCTACCGCTTCAAGATTTTTTCGGTCAATTAAATACCGTTGAAGAGGAAAAGATAAAGTTTTTTTCTAAGAATTCAGCTTTTCTTCTTTCCTGTTTTTTAACTGATTTTTTAAAATCTTATTTTCCCAAACTTGATCATATTAATGAAGAAATAAAGGAAATAGAGACAATGATTTTTAGGGGGAAAGAAAGAGAAATGGTTTCGCAGATTTCCAATGTTCAAAGAAATTTATTATCTTTTCGTCAGTCTTTAAGACCACAACGTCTGATTTTTGAGTCTCTCATCATTCTAGAGGGAAAAGTTTTTTCCAATGGGTCAAAGAAATGTTTTGTCGGTCTTTTGGGGATTTATCACAAAGTCTTA
>JACQAJ010000033.1 GCA_016195045.1 Candidatus Azambacteria bacterium
GACTGGCGATTCCGCCCGCTCCCCTAATCAAACTAACGGCTCCATCTAAATCCAAGAGAGCTGAATTCTTTTTGTCCTCTTCTTGGGCATAAGCATTAGCATTCAAAAATTCATAGACACAATTTATTTTTTCTTGTTTTAATAATTTATCATATATTTTTTTAGCCGAGGCATCGTGTTCACTTTTTTTAATTATTTTTTCCACCCATAAATCAATTATTTTCGAATTTTTTTCTTTCAATCTCAGAGCTTCCACCAAATGAGGCCGAGCCACTGCTCCCTGGCTGATCTTTCGACAAGCCTCAAAACTAATTGCAAAACCAAGATCTTTTAAATAATTGATCATCTTTTTCATCCGCACTACTCGACTCTCTAAAAGATTTTGACAATAAAGATTGAGGTCTTTATTATAAGGATCCAAGAATAAACCGAGGATATGTAAATGATGGCCCCCAGATTTTTTATCTAATTCTTTGGGTAGAGCGCTCGTCAATTCACAGCCAATAATCCATTTGGTCTGATGGTCCCTATTTTGTTCCAAAATTCGAAGAATTTTTTTATCTGGCAAAATATCGTGATCAGTAAAAGCCACCGTCCCAATCTTATATTTTTGAGCCAAATTTAAAACCTCCAGATGAGTAAACTGACCATCCGAAAGAGTCGTGTGAGTATGTAATGATTCGAATTGTTTAGAATTCATAATTTGATTTAATTATCTATATTTCAGCTGTTCTAAAGAACTCTGGGTATCTTCACCTTGTTGCTTTAGATAGTTACGAATGATTGATTCTGTTTGCCCCTCGCCAACTGTACCAACGTAATAACCATTTTTCCAGATTTCTCCACCATAAAGTACTTTGCGTAAACCAGGATATTGTTTGTACAGTTGGCGAGCGGCAATCGACTTAATTATTTGGGCAACCCTTGAGGGAGCAACGCTGGGCGGAGCACCCACGAAAAGATGCACATGGTTTGGGGCAATACCGATACAGAAGAAATTATAGTTATAGTCATCACAAATTTCTTTAATAATCTTCGATAGGTAGACCTTGATTTCGTTATTTAAAAGATGTTTATGATATTTAACACCCCAAACCATGTGATATCCTATCTGATACGTTGTTTGAGCACCTTTCTGTATATCCACCCAAACATTATACCATGGTTATTGAGCACATCTTTTTGTGGGTACTCCACCCTCGCGTTGCTCCCGGCCCTATCCAGCCGAGGAGCAAGCTCCTCGGATGTCCGGGCCTTTATCACAACTTCCCTTACTATCTAAAAAAGGATTAAACCAAGCCGAAGCCAAATTAGGAAACACTATCAGATTACTGAATAAATATATTACGAATATTAAAATCTCCATCTTTTTTTGAATTTTAGTCATGATGTTATTATTAATTCATAATTAATAAATTCATTTAGTTTGGTAATTTATTAATATCTATGTCACAGCCATCAGTAAGTGTGTAACTACCGAGATTCCCTTGATAAAAATCAATTGTAGCTTGATCTCTAATCTTCGTATCCCTATGTCTTTTTTCAATAAATCGTCGTAATTCTTGACCAAGTCTACCATCTCTTGTTCCATCTTTATCTCGAGGAGTTATATCGCCAACACAACTATTAGCTCTACTATCCTCCTCTGCCACAGCAGTCACTGTTTGTTTATTTACAATAGATTGAGTAACTTGCATCTGCTGCGTCAACGCATACTGCAACAACACCGCTCGGGTTTTCTGGGAGTTAGGATATTCTTTGAAAATGGCTAGTTCTACATCGTCACGGATACCATTGTGATTGGCATCGACACCTTGGACAGTTTTATCTGGATCCTTGGGTTCAGGTGGTAAGTTCTTACCCAGAACATCATCGATGGTGATTTTGGTTTCATGGATCTTTTTAACTTGAGCTTGAGTTTGTTCTTCAGTGGCAATCGGTGGTGCGGTCATGATCCCAGAGAGTAGGTAGATAAAAAGTATCGTGAATATGACTATGAATACTTTGCCTCGGTTTCTTAGTAGCCGAGCCACGATTGAAGTCTTGGAGGTGTCCTCTTTAGTTGGATCATGAGTTAAATATTCAAAAGAAGTAAAAGCTAGAATGAGAGAAAGAAAATAATTAAAAGAGAAGAGTATCATCGCTTGTTCCAGAGATTCTGCTTCAAAAAATTTGACGTTAAAGAAAATCACTTGATGCGAAAATGAATAGGCAAAAAAGGCACTCAGGCCTAGACCTCCTAAAGAAGTGATCACTCGTTCTATCCAAGCTTTTTTCGCTTGAACCATTTCGGAAAAACGAGGTAAGAGACATTTGAAAGTCGTGAATAGGAAGATAAGAAACACCGATAACCATATCATAAATATTACCGGGTCATTTCTTCTCGAAAGATAATCCCAAGGAGAAGGTGAGTTAAAAGAAGCAAGAGCATCCCCGAAGGCTATGGCGGAAGCAATAAAAAGGCTAGATAATCCAAAAAACAATCCAAACCTTAATATTTGTTTACTGACCTTTATAACCACATTTTTTATCTCTATTTTATCCATAATTTATATCTGCTTACTCTACTTAGGTTATCTTTTAAATTACCCTATCTTGACACTAAAAATTAAATAAGTCAATGTTGGCTAAATTGACATCGTTTTTGATTAGACTTGTTTCGTGATTATCTTTAATAACGAGATGCGCCCTGTTTGTCTAGATTTTCCGAAGGAAAATATAGTTACAAACAGTAGTGCAGAATTGAAAATTCTGCTTCAGATTTTTAGATGAAATAAGGAAGACTTCATAAAAACTATTGAGGCATAACCAAGTTATGGTGAAATAGTTTTTCTGATGTCTGACGAAATTTTATCAAAAATATGGACATCGGAGTTAAAAGATTATCATGAGACAAGTCTACTAATTTTTAATTCCGACTAAAATCTTATGAGTTCCATCAAGTAATATTTCTTTGGTCACTAAAAAAACTTCTTTAGCCCCGATTCCTTTTTGGATTTTTTTCGCTTTTAATTTATTTTTCAAAAATAAATTAAAATGCTCGGGAATCTCAAAGTCTCCGGAATAAGACAGATCAATAGAATCTTGGGGTTTTAATTGACCATCTTTTCTCATCTCTTGAACTAAGCGAACAAACTCCCTCATTAAACCCTCTTCTTTTAAATCCTGGGTAATGACCTGATCGAGCCAAACCTCATTATCTATTTCGGGATCAAATTCAATTTCTTTGACATTAACTTCCTCCGCTAAAATCTGCAACAACTCTCTTTGTCCTTTTAATTGCTGATCCCTAATTTTAAGCTTGGCCAATGGTTGTCTTACTTTGATGCCTAACTTTGATCTGGCTTCCAAGGCCAAAGAAGCTAATTTCCTAATCTCCCCCATCGCCTTGATTAAATTTTGCGACTTATTATTCTTAATTCTTAATTCCTTATTCTTAATTCTTAATTCTGGCCACCTCTCCAAATGAACACTTTCTTGACGACCATCAACTTCCGAATAAAGATATTCACTGAGAAAGGGCAAAAAAGGCGCCATCATTTTAGCTAAATTTCCTAAAACTAATTCCATCATCAAAATCGCTTGTTTTTTTTCTTCGCCCTCTTCCTTAAAACGATCTCTGGATCGCCGTAAATACCAAGTCGAAAGATCGTCAACAAAATCCCCGATCGGCCTGACCGCTTGATCTAGACAATAATTCTCCATCGCCTGAACAATCTCCCGATTTAAAGAATCCAGTCTCGCTAAAATCCACTGATCAATAATGGTGAAATTAGCGATTTTTTTTGAGGCGTTGGGCGTTGGGCGTTGGGCGTTGGGCGTTGGGCCAGTATCTTGATAAAGTTTATAAAAATTAAAAACATTGTTTAATCGTAAAATGATTTTTTTATAAATCTCGTTAACACCTTGGTCGGAAAAATTTAAATTTTCACCATAAACGACTGGCGATGAGAGAAGATAGCAACGCAAAGCATCCGCTCCGTAATTTTCCACGATAGTCATAGGATCAGAATAATTTTTTAATCGCTTAGATAACTTTTTTCCATCAGCCGCCATAATCATTCCACTAACTACTACATTTTTAAAAGCTATCTTTTTAAACAAGGCCGTTGATAAAACCAAAAGACTATAAAACCAACCTCGAGTTTGATCTAGAGCTTCAGAAATAAATTGAGCCGGGAAATTTTTCTCCCATTTCTTTTTATTCTCAAAAGGATAGTGTGATTGACCATAAGGCATCGAGCCAGATTCAAACCAACAATCGAAAACTTCTTTAACTCTCCTCATTTCACCACCACAACGACAATCGATCTTGACTTGATCAATGTAAGGCCGATGAAGATCCAGTTCACCCATCTGATTATATGACAAAGATGGGGCAGACAGAGGCCTGATTTCACAATTTTCCATATAATCATCATGTCTCCCCTTCTTTCGAGTCTGATTCATCTCC
>JACQAJ010000004.1 GCA_016195045.1 Candidatus Azambacteria bacterium
TAGCGAAGTTTCATTTAACGAGATTTCAAAAAATTTTGGACTTTCTCAAAAAACAGTCGAGCGTTATATCGAAATACTGGAAAAAGCTTTTATTATCTTTCGTCTGCAACCATTCGCGGATAATAAGAGATTAGGACTTCGTCGGACACGCAAAGTTTTCTTTTGGGATTTAGGTCTCCGAAATTCACTGATTAATAGTTTTGAAAGTATTGATTTGAGACCAGACAAAGGTGGGCTTTTTGAAAACTATGTGATCAGTGAGTTCTTGAAATTAAATTTTAATAGTGCTATTAAAAAAAATTATTTTTTCTGGAGATCATATAGTGGAGAAGAAATAGATCTTATTGAGGAAGTGGATGGAAAAATCAATGGGTATGAAATGAAATGGAAAAGTGGTACCGATAATCTTTTTAAGTCAGAAGATGCGCCAGTTTCAGTTGTGAACGTAATTGACAGTCTTAATGTTGGTAATTTTTTGAAAACTTGATTAACTTTACGAATCCCCAACTTTTCCTAATTCCCAAAAGTCATAAAATTAGAACTTTCATATTTTTTGATGGCTCGGTTGATTTCTTTTTCAGAAAAGAAAATTTTTTGGCGCGATGGGAGACGATGATAGAATGCATGGTGAATGGTGAATGGTGAGTGGTGAATTTGATTTATAATCTATATTTTTCTAAAGATTTTTTGGAAGTAATGATACTCGAAGAGATTATTTTTTGAATTTCTTCTATGTCAGTCACTAGACCATCATATATAGCCCTATTTATAAATTGTGACTGCGATAACAATTCAATCCAATACTTCGTTTCGTTTGCTTCTTTTTGAGCAATGGCTAATTTGTGGATAAAATCTTGTTTGCTTTCGGCGTGTTCAGATTCGTAAATCATAGCACCAATAGATGTTCCACTTCTCAAGATTTGTTTACTAAGTACATATTCTTTTTTATTCTCAATCAGGAATTTATATATTTCTACAACTTTTAGTGCAAACTTAAAAGATTTTGTTTTTATAATATTTTCTTTCATCAAATTAATAATTTATAATTTATAATTCACCATTTATAATTTTGATTATCATTTCTTTAATAATTTTCGGGTTGGCTCGGCCTTGGGTTTCTTTCATGACTTGGCCGATGAGGGCTTCGATGGCTTGGATCTTACCGGATTTGTAGGATTCAACGATCTTGGTATTTTGAGCGATGATTTTTTTGATAATTTCTTGGGTTTGACTTTCACCACTAATTTGATTGAGTCCTTTTTCTTTAATCAGTTCACTGGGATCGCAGTCACGATCAGACTGAACCATTTCTTTGAGTAAATCTTTGGCGATTCGCGAAGTAATTTTTTCTTTCGCGAGTAAATCAATTAATTCGGCCAGATTTTCCGGTTTTAGTTTTAGATCTTTTATATTAATATTTAATTCTTTCATCAGGTTAACTAAATCATTATTAAAATAATTAGCCAATAATTGAATTGGATTACCTGGGTCGAGGTCAAGAAATTCCGAGACCGCTTCTTCAAAATATTCCGCTAAAAGTCGATCGGCAATAATTATAGCAATATCAGAATCTTTGAGATTAAATTCTTTTTTGAAACGAATTTGTTTTTGGTTGGGTAGTTCGGGAATAGAGCCGATTCTTTTAAGCGTTGACTGAAGGTCAGGTTTTTATTTTCGTCGAAGCCGCGAGTTTCTTGAATAACTTTTTCGCCTCGATCTAAAATTTCTGATTGTCTTTTAATCTCGTATTCGATCGAACGGCTGATGGCTTGAAAAGAATTAAGATTTTTAATCTCCACCTTAGTGCCCAGTTGATCATCTTTTGATAGGGAAATATTAACTTCGCAACGCATTTCGCCTTTTTCTAAATTGGCTTCGGAAATTCTTAGATACCGGAAAATAGTTTGAAGTTTTTGAGCAAAATCCTGGGCTTCTTCGGCTGATTTAATATCTGGCTCAGTGACTAATTCCATTAACGGGACGCCGGCGCGATTGAAATCAACCAAACTACCATTAGAAGTGTGGGTTGATCGGCCCGCGTCTTCTTCGAGATGAATTCTGGTAATTCTTATTTTCTTACTATTATCGAGAATATTTAAGGAACCGCCTAAACAGATTGGCAAATCATATTGAGAAATTTGGTAACCCTTGGGGAGATCTGGGTAGAAATAGTTTTTTCGGTCAAATTTAGAAAATTCGGCAATTTGAGAATTAAGAGCCAAACCAGCTATGATCATTGATTCAATGGCTTTCTTATTAATGACTGGCAGTGTACCCGGGTGACCTAAACAGATTGGGCAGACATTAGTATTAGGATTTTTTTGATCAGGATCGTTAAGACAACCACAGAACATTTTGGTCCGAGTGTTGAGTTCCGTATGAATTTCTAAACCGATAGTAGGAGAATACATAAGAATTAAGAATTAAGAAAATTATACTTAAAGTTTAAATTTTTTGGCGAAAAAATCAATGATGGGATTGGTCGTCTAAGATAGTAGACAAATTAGACAAAAGTTCGTCCAGATTTTCCTCACGAAAAATCTGGATAAATATTTGTATCCATATTTTTTTTTCAAAAAATCTGGACAAACATTTAAAACCCCCCCGCAGCTTTTTTTCTAGGTTTTTCCTAGGAAGACTGCGGGGGGTTCTTTTTCCTATGTCGATTTTTTTCTTTTTGGGCGGATCGACTTATTGATTTGTTTTCTTGCAAACCAATAAGCGCTACCCATCAAAAAGACAATACTAAGAAGATTGGCTACAGCCTGCAATTCCATCGGCCATTTTTCCATTTAATTACCTCCTTTAAATAGATTACAACAAATTTAAATCATTTAAATTTATTTAGCAAGAGATTTTTGTAAAAAAATCGTGATTAAATTTAAGTGATTATCAATATATTATTCAATAATTAATGGATTATCTATTGCTAAAAATTGGTTTATCCGTATAATAAAAACAATGTTTACTATAAAAGAAAAGGAAAAAATTATAAAGAAACACAAGATTCATAAGATTGATACTGGCTCGACTGGTGTTCAAGTGGCTATTTTATCAGAAGAAATAAAGAGATTGAGTTCTCATCTCAAGGATCATCCCAAAGACAATAGTTCTCGTTCCGGGCTTTTGAAGATGGTTATTAAAAGAAAGAGACTTTTGAATTATTTATCTGAGACTAATAAGAGAAGATATAATGCTCTAATCAAGAAATTGGGAATTAAGGGTTAATATTTAAAAATTTCTAATTTCTAATTTCTAATAAGTTTTCAATTATTCAATTTTCAAACTTTTTAAATTACTTTTAATTTTTGAATTGTAATTTTGCATTTTGATTTTTGCATTTTGATTTTTCTAAAATGAAGTACAAAGAACAACGAGTTTTAGTTTTGATCGATATTCAGAATATGTATCACTCGGCCAAAAATCTTTTTGGGGCGAGGGTTAATTTCAATGAAATTTTAAAAGCGGCAGTGGCGGGACGACGATTGATCCGGGCTTTTGCTTACGTAATCAAATCAGAGTCGGAAGAAACGGGTAAACAGGGTGACGAAGAAAAATCATTTTTTCGAGCCCTGGAGAGAGCTGGTTTGGAATTAAAAATTAAAGATCTCCAGATTTTTTCTGGTGGTTCGAAAAAAGCTGATTGGGATGTAGGGATTGCGGTTGACGCAATTAGATTTTCAAATATTACCGAAGCTATCGTTCTAGTTTCTGGAGACGGTGATTTCATTCCTTTAGTTGAGTATTTAAAACATCAAGGACGACAAGTTGAAGTGATTGCTTTTGATAAAACTACTTCCGCTAAACTCAAAGAAGTAGCGGATGATTTTATTGATTTAGGTTCTAAACCGGGAAAGTTTTTGATAAGAATTAACAATTAGCTCCTAGTGTCTAGCTTTTAGCTTCTAGCAAAATTTTACGAAGACTTTATGAAATTGAAATCTTTCGAAGTTTGTTAATGGCTATTGCTAGCAGTCAATAGTTACTTTCATTATGGTATTTGAAAAAGAAATAGGTGGGAAAAAGTTGGGAGTGGAAATTGGCCGTTTTGCTGAACAAGCCGGCGGGGCGGTAACCGTTACTCTAGGAGAGACGGTTGTTTTAGTAACGGCCACTCGAAGTGTCAGGCCAAAAGAGGGAATCGATTTTTTCCCCTTGTCAGTTGATTATGATGAAAAACTTTATGCCGCTGGTCGGATCAAGGGCTCTAAATGGGTTAAACGAGAAGGTCGGCCAACTGATGAAGCCGTTTTGTCAGCCCGTTTTATCGATCGAGCTATTCGTCCTTTGTTTCCAGAATGGCTTAAAAATGAAGTTCAGGTGATTGCCACTGTCTTGTCTTTTGACGGTGAAAATGATCCAGATATTATGTCTCTTCTTGGGGCTTCTTTGGCTCTATCAATTTCTGATATTCCGTTTAATGGTCCAATAGCGGGAATTCGTTTGGGGCTTAAAGATGGTCAATTTATTGTTAATCCGACTTATCAAGAAAGAGAAAATAGTCAGTTTGATTTAGTTTTTTCGGGTCTTAATGAGACTGTTAATATGATTGAAGCTGTTTTTGATGAGACGTCGGAAGAAAAAATAATTGAAGCAGTTGAATTTGGAATTCCAGTGCTAAAAGAATTAGTTACTTTTCAAAAAGAGATTATTAGTAAATTGGCTAAAGAAAAATTAGTCAATACAGAAGAAGCGATTGATCAGGACTTTTTAAGCGATATTAAATCTTTTTTGGGCGCCTCATTGGTCGAGGCGCTTTTCGAGCGTAAAAAACCAGCTCGCAATAGTAAACTTGATAAATTAAAAGATGATTTGTTTTCTTATCTAAAACAAAAGTATGATAGTCCAGCGCTTAATAAAGTAGGGAAAATTTTTGATGAGGCGATTTACAATGCCATGAGGGATAATATTTTAAATAACGAGAGACGGCCTGATGGTCGGGCTCTTGATGAACTCAGAGAGATTAGTTGTGGGGTAGGAGTTTTACCAAGAACTCATGGCAGCGGTTTATTTAATCGGGGTAATACTCAAGTTCTGTCAGTTTTGACTTTGGCGGCTCCGGGTTTTGAGCAATATCTTGATACAATTGAAAATGCGGAAGGCCGCAAGAGATTTATGCATCATTATAATTTTCCTAAGTTTTCTGTTGGTGAAGTAGGCCGACTTGGCGCTCCTGGTCGTCGAGAAATTGGCCATGGAGCCCTCGCTGAAAAAGCTCTTCAAATACTTTTACCAAAAAAGAAAGATTTTCCCTATACCATTAGAATAGTTTCAGAAGTTCTTTCTTCTAATGGTTCTAGTTCGATGGCTTCAATTTGCGGTTCGGTTTTGGCTTTATATGATGGTGGTATTAAAATTAAAGCGCCAGCCGCGGGAATTGCTATGGGGGTGATCATCGATGATAACGGTCGTTACAAAATTTTAACTGATATTCAGGGCCCCGAAGATTTATACGGTGATATGGACTTTAAAGTCGCTGGTACGACGAAAGGATTATTGGCTCTTCAGCTGGATGTCAAAGTTACGGGGGTGACAGTTAAGATTTTGAAAGAAGGACTTGATCAAGCCAGAAAAGCGAGATTAGAAATTTTAGAAAAAATGCTGGCGGTTATTGCCCAGCCGAGAGAAACGATATCTTCTTATGCCCCGAGAATCTATACTTTAGAAATAAATTCTGCTAAAATAGGATTAGTGATTGGGCCGAAAGGCAAGACTATCAATGAGATTATTATGGAGACTGGCGCGACAATTGATATTGAAGATAGTGGTTTAGTTTTTATTACTGCCACTTCAGAAGAGTCGGCTCAAAAAGCGATTAAACGAGTGCAGGATTTAACTCATGAAATTAAGATTGGTGAAATTGTTGATGGTAAAGTTAAAAAAATTATGGAATTTGGGGCTTTCGTGGAAGTCATGCCTGGAGTTGATGGCTTGATTCATGTTTCTGAATTTGCTAAAGATCGGGTTAACATAGATGACATTTTGGCAATTGGTGATATAATAACAGTAAGGATTAAAAACATTGATAACACTGGGCGGATTAGTTTGACTAAAAATGTTAAGTAGTGAAACCAACTCCCTTTATAATTTTATTCATTCCAAGTTAATAGCTATAAAATAATCCAATGATGCCAGAAAATCCAAATCAAAATCAAAATTTTCCGCGGCCATCTCGAGCGTCTCAGCCGCCTCGACCACCTCAACCACCAATAGAAGATCGATTATTTCAAGCCAAAGGAGTGAGATTGATGGAAAATGATATAAAAGAGGTGACTCATTCCAATGATTTCGATCATGAATTAAATGACGAGCAACCTTTACCTGAAAATAAATTTGAGCTTTTAGACGATGATGAGATTGATGTGCTCGAATCGTCAGATCATTCTAATGTTAAAATAATAACCGTAACAAGCATAGTGGTTATATCATTGTTATTAGTTGTCAGTGGGATTTATATCTGGGTTTCTTCAAATACCAAAAAATTAGCTTCTAATCAATCAAGGGAAACGTCCTTCATGGAACCAGAAAAAGAAACAGAGCCGTCCGTTATTGAACCGATTAACCCAATTCCGACTGTTGAACCGCCAGCGGTCGAGCCAGTACCCGTTATTATACCAGTGCCAGTTGTTGCGCCAACTCCAGAGCCGGTGGTCGCCCCTGTTCCAACTTCGTTAATTAAAGGCATAAATGATATCAAGATCAGTATTGATACTAAAGAGAAAAATACTATTGTTGAAGCCTTAAATGTAATTAAGGATGATTTAGATTTTGGCGAGACTCGCCATTTGGTCATAGAAACTACTGGGGTCAAAAAAGAATTTTTAAGTTTTGAAGATTTTCTAACTATCTTTGATATTGAATTGCCAGAAGAGATTTCTAAGAAAGCTGTCAATTGGTCAGTTTATCTCTATCAACCGCAAAAACGAGAAATTGATTTTTGCAAGAGAATGAATATTAATAAATCTGGCTGTGGCGGTTTTCGATTATCACTAGTTCTGGATGCCAATTCTTTGGGAGATTTTGAATTAGGAACAAAAAATTTTGAAAAAGAGATCGCCCCTTCTTTATCAGGCTTAATTTTAGCCAAAATTAGTAAACCTCAATACTCTTTTAGCAATGCTACTTACAAAAAATTAAAATTGCGATACAAAAATTACCCGATCTTACCATCAAAAAGAACGACCTCAATTACTTCAATCGACTATGTTAACTATAAAAAATTGGGTAATAATTTCTTAGTAATTTCTACTTCTCGACTTTCTTTTTATGCCCTTCTTGATAAGTTAAACTCGGCTAAAACTGGGTCAGAAGACAATGAAACAGAAGTAATGACGTCCAAGAAAGAGCAATCGACTCAGGTCGATAAACTTCCAGTTAATAATAAAAAAACTGAAGAAATCGCAGAACAGAATATCTCAAACCTGATTACAATCTCCGGTGTTAAGGTAAAATCGGCTACTTCTGATAGTATTACTCTAAATTTCAGTACTAGTATCTTAGCCTACGGATCATCTCAATTAGCTTTCACTTCTCTGAAAATAAAAAATCAAATCTGCGGCGATGGTTCTATTGAAGTTGAAGCTAAACCTTCTTTGCTTCATGAAGTCGTGATTAAGGGATTATGTCCTGAGACAGATTATGAGTTAATCCCATTTGCTTATTTGAGTATTGATCCGGTTCAACAAGAAAAAACCAGGGTTTTTGGTGAGCGAATAAAAGTGAGAACCAGCAAATAAATGTTGTTCTAACTGTTCTAACTGAATTAACAACTAGAACATTAAGAATTATGGATAAAAAAAATATTGAGAAATTAAAAAATATTTTAGAAGCAGAAAAAACGAGACTGGAAACAGAACTGGGAAATTTTACTAAGAAAGGTTTAGAAAATGAACGAGTAGTTAAAAATCCTGATTTAGGCGAGAAGGGGGCTGATTTTAGCGAGGAGGCTGATCAATATGAAGAATTTGATAGGTTATTGGCCATGGAACATGTCTTAGGGGATGATTTAGACTCTATTAATCTGGCTCTCTTGAAAATAAAGAATGGTCATTATGGACTTTGTGAGAGTTGTGGAGAAGAAATTAATATTAAGAGATTAGAAATTAATCCCCAAGCTCACGCATGTATTAAAACATCATGTCAGTTAAAGTTTATGCAGCAGCAATAATAGGAATTGAAGCGGTGCCAGTTGAGGTGGAGACCGATCTGACATCTGGTCTCCATTCTTTTTCTATTGTCGGTTTACCTGATGTTTCTGTGAAAGAATCTAAGGAAAGAATTTCAGCGGCCATGAAAAATAGCGGGGTACACCCACCCTATAAACATAATTTACGAGTCATCATTAATTTGGCACCGGCCGATCTCAAAAAAGAAGGCCCGATGTATGACTTGCCGATTGCTCTCAGTTTCCTTTTAGCTAGTGAACAAATAAAATTTGATCCAATTTTAAAAATGTTTGCCGGTGAATTAGCCTTGGATGGTCAAATTAGACCTATTACTGGAATTCTTCCATTAGTTCTAATGGCCAAAAGCCGAGGATTTAAAACTGTTTTTATTCCGTATGATAATTTCGGAGAAGCTTGTTTGGTTGATGGAATAGAAATTATTGGGGTTAAAACTTTGTCGGAACTCATTAAACATCTCGAAGGTTTTTCTTTGATCAAAAACAAAAACTCGAAAAATAAATTATCTAAGAGTTTAAATAACTCTCTTGATATGAGTTTAATCACTGGCCAAGAGAGTATTAAAAGAGCCCTGGAAATTGCGGCGGCCGGAGGCCATCATTTTTTAATGAATGGCCTGCCGGGTAGCGGTAAAACTTTATTGGCCAAAGCTTTGCCTTCGATTTTACCGGATTTAACTAATGACGAGATTCTTGATATCACCAGGATTTATAGCGTGGCCGGACTTTTAAATAAAAATGAACAGTTTATTCAAGATCGACCGATTCGGGCTCCCCATCACTCGGCTTCTTATGTGGCTTTAGTGGGCGGGGGTAATAATGTTCGTCCCGGTGAAATCACTTTGGCTCATCAGGGGGTTTTATTTCTTGATGAATTGCCAGAATTTTCTCGCCAGGCTTTAGAAAATTTACGGGAACCCCTAGAGAGTGGTGAGATCACGATTGCTCGAGCTAAAGAGAGTTTGACTTTTCCGGCTCGCTTTATGTTGGTGGCGGCGATGAATCCCTGTCCCTGCGGATTTTTTGGAGATGACAAGAAAGAATGCGTTTGTACTTTTTCCCAAATTGCTCGCTATAAAAAAAGAATTTCTGGACCCTTTTTAGATCGGATTGATATTCAAGTCGAAGTTCCCAAAGTTGATCTAGGATTGTTAGCAAAAAATGAAGTTACCGAGAGCTCGTTGGCCATTAAAATGCGAGTAGAAAAAGCCAGAAGTCGTCAAAGAGCTAGATTCAAAGAGACAAAAATTAAAACTAACAATGAAATGAATCTTGCCCAAATTAAAAAATATTGCTCACTAGATAAAGAAAATGAAAATCTACTTTTAAATATTGCTAAAAAATATGATCTCTCGGCTCGGGGCTATCATAAGGTTTTAAAATTGGCTTTAACCATTGCTGATTTAGCCGAAGTGGACAAAATCACTGCCCAGCACCTTCTCGAGGCGGTGCAATATCGAGTTAAA
This sequence comes from Candidatus Azambacteria bacterium, assembly GCA_016195045.1. GTDB lineage: Bacteria > Patescibacteriota > Minisyncoccia > GWC2-36-17 > JACQAJ01 > JACQAJ01. The sequence goes on from JACQAJ010000004.1 coordinate 9,649, forward strand.
ATTGATAATTAACCCTTATCTTAATTTTATTTCTATGAAAATATATTATTTCGACTATGCCGCCGCGACGCCGTTAGATAAGGAAGTAAAAAAAGCCATGGACTCTTATCAGAGTCTTTTTTGGGCTAACCCTTTTTCATCTCATTTATTAGGAAGGAAGGCCAAAGAGGCGATCGAATCAGCCAGAGAAAAAATTGCTAAAATTTTAACCGCTAAAACTAATGAAATCATTTTTACTAATTCTGGAACTGAAGCCAACAACCTGGCAATTCTTGGAATCGCCAGGAAACTAAAAACTAAGAGTGAAAAGCTAAAAACTAACGGTCATATAATTGTGAGTAAAATTGAGCATAAATCAATCTTGGAATCCTGTCGCCAATTAGAAAAAGAGGGGTTTGAAGTAACTTATTTGTCGGTTGATAGTGAGGGTCTGGTTAATCCACAAGAAGTCAAAAAAGCTTTACGACCAGAGACGATTTTAGTTTCGGTCATGTATGTCAACAATGAAATTGGAACCATTCAGCCCATTAAAGAGATTGCCAAAATTATTCGCGATCACAATAAAAGTCTACCAACTACCAACTACCAGCTACAAACTAGTTTTCATTCTGATGCCTGCCAAGCTTCTGGTTTCCTCGATTTGAATGTTCAAAAATTGGGAGTCGATTTAATGACCTTCAATGGTTCCAAGATTTATGGTCCCAAAGGGGTGGGAGTTCTTTTTAAGAAAAGGGGCATTAATTTAGAGCCGCTAATTTATGGCGGTGATCAGGAAAATGATCTACGAGGCGGTCTCAAAAATGGATTAGCGGTTACCGGTTTAGCCAAAGCCCTAGCATTAGCTCAAGTTACTCGAGAAAAAGAATCAAAAAGATTAGTTATTTTGAGAGATTATTTAATCAAGAGAATACTTACGGAAATTCCGGAAACTACTTTAAACGGTCCTAGTATAAACGAATATTTAAGTATACCTGTCATTCCCGCGAAAGCGGGAATCCAGATTCCATTTAAAGATTTTCGAACCTGGATTCCGGGTCAAGCCCGGAATGACAGGGGTTATGGGTTACGACGAATTCCCAATAACATTAACATTTCTTTTTTGGGAATTGAGGCAGAGATGCTAGCGATTTATTTGGAAAAGGAACAGATTTATCTTTCGACAACTTCGGCTTGTTATTCGTCTGATTCGGTTGCGGGATCTTATGTGGTCAAAGAAATTTCTAATCAGGTCAGAGCCCAAAGCGCCATCAGAATCACCTTAGGAAAATCAACCAGAAAATCCGATCTCGATTTTTTAATTACGAAATTTAAAATAGTTTTAAAAAGTTTAAGAAAATAAAAAACTCTGTCATCTGACAGAGTTTTTTATTTGAAATTATTAAATAATAAGATTTAATTAGAGAATATACTATTAACAAATGTAACGACTGAAAAAGCTAAAGCAGCGATAATCAATCCGATAATTCCATACTTGAGATAATTTTTGGCGGCGTCTGTTCCTTCTTCTTCTCCTCCAGATGTCATGAACAAAAAGCCGGAATAAAGGATGACAAATACTGCTATAAGAGCGACAAGTCCTAAGCTCCAGTTAGCGATTTTGCTTACTTGGTCAAAAAGCTGGCTTACAGTCTGTTTTTGTGCAGTAACGGGATCAACTGTATTTCCTGTTGTTAATGTAGCCCCAACGAGAGAAACATTGCCAAGAGTTAAAACAGATAAAACCAAGAAATTAAATAAACGATAGATAATTTTCATTTTTTATTTTCCTTACGAATTACGAATTTAATACGAATTTATGAATTCAAAAATAAATTATTCGTATCTTTGTAAATGATTCATAATTAATAATAGTTTTTACGACCTTTTCATTATATTTAGAATTTACAGTTTTTTTTGTTATTACCGCGCCTCGATTTGTCATTTCCGCGGAAGCGGGAATCTAGTATTAAATCCCTTTCAGATTCAGAATTCTGGATTCCCGTTTCCACAGGGATGACACCAATTACCTAAATTATTCATATTACTGTAAATATTATAATTTACGGGAAAAAATAAGTAAATAGAGATATTATCAACAGGGAAGTTTGGCCCAACCGGTATTTTTAGCAAAGACTAGAAAAATTTCTTGAATGATGAGCCAAGAAAGTAAGACAATAATATAACCAGTAA
>JACQAJ010000041.1 GCA_016195045.1 Candidatus Azambacteria bacterium
CCGAGCTAAAAAACTATCCCAAGATTTTAGAACGTTTGAATCGAAAAAAGTTTTTAATTCATTACGAATAGACTTATTTTTCTCAACAAACCAAGTTCAGTGGCGCGCGCTATTTGCGCGTCCACTGGAACGCCTGGTTGGACCTCATGGTCTTGCCTACAAACATAAGGCCCAATTATTTAAACACCCCGATTACGATAATAATGCAATAACGCAAGACAGACCCCGTTTATCTATGATTAGTGATATTAGCAATCGCGTAACTAATCTTTACTCTTCCTTTCTCCTGTTTTACTTTTCTTACAATGAAGGAACCGACTTCCTTTGTATTAACAAGATGTGTTCCCCCACAACCAAGACCGAAACCGTCAATGATCATCGCTCGAGTTGGTTTATCTTTCGGAATATTCGACAAAATATTCCGACAAAGCTTTGCAAGCTCATCCGCATCAACAAAACGAATAGTAACGGGAAGTTCTTGTGTGATCATTTGTTGAACAGCTTGTTGAAGCACTACCAGCGCTTGTGCTTTCTCTGCTTCATTCAAAGAACACTTCATTCAAAGAACCTTCAAACTCAACATAAGGGCCATCGGGAAAGTGATACCCCTTTATGCCAACAAGTTGAGGATAAGATTTTTCTGTAGCAAAAGCAAGCATGTGACCTGCTGTATGGTTGCGGGCATTAAGAATACACCAATTTTCATTAATCGAGAGTATAACCTTATCACCTGCTTTTAATTCACCGTTCAGAAGCGACCCATAATGAGCTATTGTACCATCAGGGCGATAGAGCACTTTAATTACTTGAAACTCAGCCAACTCTGAAACAATTGTCCCCGTGTCGGTTGGTTGACCGCCACCTTGTGGATAGAAAATGGTTTGATCAAGAATAACCGCCATTCCTTGCTCATCATGTTCAATCACCTCAACGTGTGCAGACGATTGAAATAGATATGTGTCAGCTAGATAAAGCATTTTTGTAGGCATAGTTTTATTTCCTCCTAATATTAATTAAGACCATAATAGTAAAGTATCTAATTTTGTCAATCCGATAAAACTACTGCTCAAATTGACGCGTACTAAAGTTATTCATCAGGTCCCCCAACGACCCAAGCTAAGCTGACCGCGCACCGACACGGACTAAAACCATGCGGCGCTATTGCGGGTCAGCTTGAGCGCTTGGTTGGGTTGATACTAATATCTGGAATAATTTTTATAGCTGATAATGTGATATACTAAAATTATGAATAAACTTATTTTTCCAAAGAATTTTTATTGGGGAGCCGCCACTTCGAGTCATCAAGTCGAAGGTGATAACCACAATGACTGGAGTGAATGGGAAACAAAAGATTTAAGATTTAAGATTGATGATGTAAGATTTAAGAATTGGTCCGATGATATTTTGAAAAAATATCCTAATCCCCTAGCCCAAGAAAATTATATTTCTAGCCAAGCTTGCGATCATTATCATCGCTTTGAACAAGATTTTGATTTGGCCCAATCATTAAACCACAACGCTCACCGTTTTTCGATTGAATGGAGTCGAATCGAACCACAGGAAGGTCAATTTGATGAGAATGAAATTAGACATTACCAAAAAGTAATCTCGGCCCTCAAAGCTCGTAACCTCGAACCCTTTATCACTCTCTGGCACTGGACTAACCCCACCTGGTTTGCCGAGAAAAAAGGTTTTTTAAAAAAAGAAAATATTAAATATTTTGTCCGATTTGTTTCTTATTGCGCCAATCATTTTAAGAATGCGAAGTTTTTTATCATTTTGAATGAGCCCAATATCTATACCTTAAATTCTTATTTACGAGGTTTATGGCCGCCCCAAAAGACTAGTTTCGTTGAATCAATCGAAGTCTATTTAAATCTAATTCAGGCCCACCAAGAAAGTTATGATGCAATCAAGAGAATTAATAACCAAGCCTTGGTTGGTATCGCCAAAAATAATTCCTATTTTGAAATAGCTAAACCATCTTTGATCAATAAGACTTTTAAAAAGATGGCTGATTATTTTTGGAACCATTATTTTTTAGAAAAAATATCGGACGAGCTGGATTTTATTGGCTTAAATTATTATTTTCATACTAAAATAAATATCTCACTATTACACTCGCCCCAGAAATGGTTTAGTCAAAACAAAAATGGAGTAGTTTCTGATCTGGGCTGGGAAATTTATCCAAAAGGAATTTATGAAGTCTTAAAAGACCTCAAAAAATATGGTAAACTGATTTATATTACTGAAAATGGCCTAGCC
>JACQAJ010000055.1 GCA_016195045.1 Candidatus Azambacteria bacterium
CAACCGAGAATCATGTATAATATTTATACAACTTAATGAACACTGTTTATCGAAGAGCCGTATGAGGGAAATCTTCACGTACGGTTCAGTGAGGGGCTTCAGCTCTTCGTCAGCTGACGAGGGGCGAGGGGTCTACTCTATACCGGTTACGTTATTGTGTCAAAAAAAACTGTTCGACAACCCCGACCACTTTAGGGTACTATTATTTGACTTTAATTGATGATAAGTTTTACTGTTGAAAAGATTAAAGTATCTTTGCAAAGTTTTTATTAAAAATCATTTATAGTAGGATAAATTATGAATAAAACAAGAACAATCAATGTCATTACTACAGAAGCAGCTTTGGAAGCAGTTAATGTAGCACTTTCGGAAGCAGCAAAACTTGGTGTGAAAATATCAGTTGCAATTGTCAATCCCGATTTAAGCTTAGTTGCTTTTGCTCGCGGTGACGGTGCAACTCCTCACAGCATTGAAACAAGCAGGAGAAAAGCAAACACAGCCGCATCAACCGGAAAACCAACTGGATGGATGAATGCTGAACTTGCTGTTACCTTACCAATGGGAACAGGAAATTTGCTGACAAATATTCCCGGAGGTATGCCTCTTAAATTTGGTGGTGCGTTAGCAGGTGGTATGGGTATCGCAGGTGGAACTGTTGAACAAGATGCTGCTGTTGCTGCCGCAGCTTTGACAGCATTAGGTGCTGATGCAATTTAATTACTTAGCATTTCGTATAGCGCAAAATTATTCACCAAAAAATGAATCAAAACTTCAATACCCATCAATGCACAAAGAAAAGCATCTTGTTTTTTTACGATACTTGTTTTTGTTATGTAAAACTTCTTTCCCGTGTTTTAAGGAACGATCAATTTCCGCTGATGAAATCTTTTTTAACTTCTTAATAGTTTCTTCGGAACCAGAGATTTCCTTAAAACTAATTAATCGATCAATCTCAGTTCTCAGAATTGTTACTAATCTCTGACCACAAGAGATCTCAACTAGGTTCTGACTGTTCCATCATAGTATTGATTTCGTGCTTCTTTATTTATGGTATAATTTTTACTACTTAACTAACTGAGTTAAGAGTAAAAAGATACCATAATTTCGGTGTCATTTTATATGATAGAACCAATGAGGCTACGGTGTCATTTTAGATGATTGAATGCGATTGATTGATTGTAATTTAAATCGTGGTATAATAAAGATATGAAAATACAAATTGATTCAAAGCAAAAACAGGCGATTATGGTTTTAGCTGTTGTTATCCTGGTTGGGGTGATTGGTTTTTCCTCTGGTAAAAAGAGTGGGTTACAACAAGGAAGAAATGAAAGTGTTAATAAGATTGCCGAACTCAATAAGGTGGTTAGTATTTTTGTTCCTCCCATGCCCAATGAGATTTTTCAAGCTTCTGGGGAAATTAAATTACTATCTACCTCTGCCAATACTATTGATTTAGAAATTATTTCTCTCCAAGAAAGAAGGTTGCCCGGAGTTGAGCCTAAAAAAGAAATCAAAAAAGTAATTGTTTCTTCGGGGACGGAAATAATTAAAATCGATTTTTCAAACCTAGCTAATCCAGTTAAATCAAAAGAAGTACCCCCTGGGCCAAAAGAAATAAAAATCCAATTTTCCGATTTAAGGGTTGGTGATAAAATTTCCGTCACTTCTATGGAAAATATTAAAGATAAAGAGTCATTCAAGGCCGCCAGAATTGTGACTCAAGACAACAAGTCATTGCCGATTTACCCTCGCATTAAAAATTAAAGGGCTTGCTCTAAATTTTTGAAAAAAATTTAGTTAGCAAACCTTTATCCTGACCCCGCAAGGCGGGGGAAGGATTTGGATTAGATTCTTCGCCCCGCAAAGCGGGGTCAGAATGACAAGCGTCTAGATTAGATTCTTCGCCCCCGCTTTGCGGGGGGCGGGAATGACAGGTGCGAGGGTTATCTTTTTACTGATTCATAGTTGTAATTATTAATATTTAAAATAAAATTAATTATATGAATAAAAAATATCTAATTGTTTTTGCCGTTTTAATTGGTTTAACTTTGTTTCTGATTCCATATATTTTTAGAAAAGAAGAAGCCAAGAAAGAAGTGAAAAAATCGGTTGAAGCGATTATTAATAATTCTTCCGAATCGGTTCCTGGTTCAAAATCCTCGACTACTAATGTTAATATCGAAAATTTTAGTTTTGTGCCAGAAGAAATAAATATTAAGAAAGGGGAGACAGTTGTTTGGACTGAGAAAGACGACGCACCTCACACTGTGACCGCTTCTAATAAAGAAGATTTCTCGGGCAGTGGTACTTTACTTAAGGGTGATACCTATAGTTTTACTTTTAATAAGGTTGGAAGTTTTACTTATCGTTGTAAATTTCACTCAAACATGATTGTGGTGGTTAATGTAAAAGAGTAATAATTTTCCAAACTGTCATTCCACCCTCGCAAGGCGGGGGGCCGGAATGACAAAGAGTTTGGATAATACATAAGAATTAAAAAAATGAATACTAAAAAATTTCCTTACGAATTAAGTTTTGCTTTAATTACTGGTGCCGTGACGGTCATTTTGGACGTCGTTTTCCATGTTCTATTTACTAACCCCATGGAGACTTTTGATTATTTTGCCGTCAAAGCCTTGCTGGGTTTTTTTATTGCCACCTTTTTTATTAGTTGGCC
>JACQAJ010000045.1 GCA_016195045.1 Candidatus Azambacteria bacterium
ATTAAGGGTACTTTTGGCGACATTATCAATACTGGCAAAAATCGTTATGGCGGAGCCATTCTCGGAGCTATGTTTCTCTATCAATTTGCCAAAGATTATCCCTGGATTCATTTAGATATTGCTCCTCGAATGACCTCGATCGAAGGCGACTATCTCGCCAAAGGCGCCGTCGGTTCGCCGATCAGATTATTAATTAAACTTTTAGAAAAAAGGTAGGGGAGTCTAGGCAAGTGATTTATCAAAAAATATCACGGCTTCGGTTGAATAAATAATACTCGTTTTCGACTCAACTCGTTTATTTAATGATAGATTTAATGGAATAATCGTAATAATGGTGTTACAAAAGAAAACCTGCTATACTTAAAAAAGAAATTAGCATTGAAAACTATTATTCAGACTAGCACTGCTAGTCTAGAAGCTAAAAAATGAAGAAGATTACTCAAAAAGTCTATCAATATACTACTATCTTTGAACCAGACGAGAAATCAGGTGGTTTTACTGTGACTATTCCAGCTTTACCTGGTTGTATTTCTGAGGGTGATAATTTTGAAAAAGCGTTAAATAATATTAAAGAGGCAGCCATTTTATATCTTGAGGTTATTAGGGAACGTAAAAATGTTATTCCTCAAGAGAGGGGAGTAATAATTGCCCCTTTAGAAGTAGAAGTACAGGTTTAAATTTTATGGTACAGCTTCCAGTTTTGACACCTCGAAAAATAATAAAAATTCTTGAAAAATTCGGTTTCATATTTATTCGTCAAAAAGGCAGTCACTGTCTTTATGGCAAAGAAAATTTTCTTGTCGTTATTCCTTATCATAATAAAGATTTAAAACCAAAAACAATGAAACATATCTTGAAACAAGCAGGATTAGAGGTAGAGGAATTTATAAAATTATTATGAATTAAGATTTCTACTTTTTCAAATCTTTTAACGAAGTAAACCCAGTCCTCTCCCCAAGTGGCTGAGGAAAAGACCGTGGTCTTGAATCATCTTTATTGTTAGGGAGAGGTCGAGGAGGATACGATTTTGGTCGCTCTTCGAATTCTTCAGGGCGAGTCTGGGTGGGTCGAGGGGGACGAGGGGGTTCAATGGAAAATTCAATGCCGACTTTGGCGAGATCATTTTCGTAGCTCGATTGGGATTTTATGGGTCTATTTCTTCGTGGTTTAATGGGTTGAATTTCGCCACTCTTAAGCTTTTTAAAGCAATCGTCGCAGTAAACTGGTCGAATACCATCTGGTTGAAAACTAATCTGAGTCGGTTTATTACAGCTAGAGCAAGTCGCTTGAAATTTATTAAAACTACCTTGGCTATTGGAGCTTCCTCTATCACCAGAATAATTACCACTACTAGGATTATTACTATTAAAAGAAGAATCACTTGAGCTACTCCAATCATTGATTTCTTTTTCGACCTCGGCTCTCTTTTTTGAATAAAGTTTCCGGGAGTTGGCCATGATCGTTTCTTTATTTTCTGCCAGAGTGGTTAATGAGAAAGGCGGTAAAGTCATGGCGGAAAAGGGTCGGCTGGTCACGCCATTAACCATTAATTTGAGATAAATATGATAATTAGGGAGATTGACGATATCTTGAATTTCGAATTCCGGTGTAAATTCATTTTCTAGGAATTCCGCGTCCGTGGCTCCCACTCGAAAAACAATGATGGTTCCGACGTTGCCAAAAATAGCATCACGAATTTGAGTACTTTCTTTACTTACTAATTGACCGATATATTGATGAACCACGATTAAATTCAGACGGTATTTTCTGGCTTCCGATAAGATGCCAGCAAAAGATTCTGTAGCAAAATTTTGAAACTCGTCGACGTAGAGATAAAAATCTTGCCGTTCTTCTTCGGGAATCTTGACTCGAGCCATAGCTGCTAATTGAATTTTAGTAATTAACATGGCGCCTAAGAGGGCCGAGTTATCTTCGCCAATTCGACCCTTGGAGACATTAACGAGTAGAATTTTATTGGTATCCATAATGTTCTGGATATTCATAGTGCTCTTTGGTTGACTAATAATATTTCTGATTAAAGCGGTCGACAAAAATTGACCCACTTTATTTTGGATTGGGACAATAGCTTCATTTCTAAATTGATCTCGCCAGCTTTCATATTCTTGAAGCCAAAAAGACCTGACGACCGGATCCTTAACATTGGCAATAATTTTTTCGCGGTAATTTTTATCAACTAGAATTCGAGTAATCCCGAGCAGGGTGGTGCCGGGCGTGTCGATTAAAGCCAAGACACAGTTATTTAAAATATATTCCATTCTGGCCGACCAAACATTAGCCCAGATTTTTGTAAAAATTCCCATTAAGTCAGAGGCAATTAGATGTTTATAACTCGGATCAGTCACTTCGAGGACATTAAAACCAATCGGATATTCAGTATCTTCGGGATTGAAATAAATTATGTCATTAACTCGTTCTGGTGGAATTCTAGGCAAGATACTTTCCACTAGTTCGCCGTGG
>JACQAJ010000046.1 GCA_016195045.1 Candidatus Azambacteria bacterium
GGAGCTAACCTGACTTTCGATGCTTCCAATGGAACAGGGACTGGTGGTTCTGGCGCCTTTGTTTTCCGAACCGCTCCCACTGGTTCAACGGGAGCAACAGCCAATACGTTAACTGAACGGATGAGAATTGATAATGTTGGCAACGTCGGCATCGGGACGACAGCGCCGGGGGACAAGTTAGAAGTATTTGGGTCTGGTGGTACAAAAGGGATACTTATTAAAGGTGATCCGTCTGTAGCTACAAATACGTTGCTTAAAATAAGTGCAACAGGTAGCGATAATACGCAAGCACTTTTGTTAGCCTCAAAGTATATCTATACCAATACCATTGACGGTAAAAAATTATTTATTGGTAATGACTTAATCAGTGCTAATGCTCAAGTCACGATTGATACAGTCGGCAACGTCGGCATTGGGACGACGGCACCGGGGGCCAAGTTGCATGTCTCTGGTACTTCGGCTATCTTTGGTGTGGGAGAAGCCGGGACACCGACGGCGACGACTCTTCGTGGTGCGGCTGCGACCGGTACTGATATTGCTGGAGCCAACCTGACTTTCGATGCTTCCAATGGAACAGGGACTGGTGGTTCTGGCGCCTTTGTTTTCCGAACCGCCCCCACTGGTTCAACGGGAGCAACAGCCAATACGTTAACTGAACGAATGAGAATTAATAACGTTGGCAACGTCGGCATCGGGACGACGGCACCGGGAACTCGTCTTCATACGCTAGATAACACCACTACTGGACCATTAGGTATGACTATTGAAAATGATGGTGCGTCCACTTCTAATCTTCTTATGTTTAGAATTATTTCCCAAGTCGGTGGCGCTAACAATGTGAAATTTAGTATTGATTCAGATGGGGATTTACTTACTGATGGTTCAACAACTATTGGAACCCCCGCTGATATTGCGGAAAATTATCCAGTCAATGACGAGTCTATTAACGCCGGCGATCTACTAGCAATTAGCAATGAAACAATAAAAAATTGCAGTACTGAGGATCAAAATAATTGCGAAACTTTGTCGGTTCTCCAGAAAGCTTCTTTGGGTTCGGTAGTTATTGGTGTTGTTTCGGAAAACCCGGGAATTATTTTAGCCGGTTACTTTAGTAAAAAAAGCCGGCCAATTGCTTTAGCTGGTCGGGTACCGGTAAAAGTATCCTTAGAAAATGGACCAATTGTTGTAGGAGATAAAATTACTTCTTCTTCAGTTCCCGGAATTGCTATGAAAGCAATTAAGGATGGTCAAACTATCGGTATCGCCCTAGAATCATTCGATGGAACAATTCAAACCGGCAATGGTACGACTGTTTCTCAAACTGGTAAAGTCCTAACTTTCATTAATCTCAGTTATTCCAAAATCGATTCTCAACTTGCTACTGCCATCACTGGTAATGATTGGATTGTTGACCAAAAAACTGGGAGAATACAATCCCAATATACTCTTGATATGAATAATAAGGATATTATCAACGTCAAAGCAATTCTTTCCGCATCTAATAATTGGAGTATTGATGAGAGTGGAACTATGATTATCAGAGAAGTAGTAGCCGATACCATAAAAACAAAAAATCTTAAAGTTGAATCTGGTGTTACCACACTTGATAGATTAACCAAGGTTTATTACTGTGTTTTTGTTGAAAATGGAGAAATAAAGAAGACAGAGGGCGAATGTCAATCATCAGCGACTTTTGTAACTCCCGCTCCCGCTCCAACCGTGACCTCGGATCCTGTTCCTGCTCCAACTCCCGCTCCCGCTCCAACCGTGACCTCGGATCCTGTTCCTGCTCCAACTCCCGCTCCCGCTCCAACCGTGACCTCGGATCCTGTTCCTGCCTGTTCCTGCTCCATAACCAACTCCAGTATCTAACATAGCTCCTGACTCAATTCCTGACCTAGCTACGTAATTAGTTTTTCGGTTTAGTTTTAAATGCGTTTTATTACCGATCGGTGCCACAACAATTATTGTCGCGATAGTTTTTTGATTTTAATAAAAAGAAAAAAGGTAATCAAAAGATGCTTGGTATTTGATAATTACTGGTGGCTGTGGATAACTCTCTATTGACAAAAAAGATCATATTATAATATACTTAATAAGTGAGTGCTCTTTATTGAGCTTCTTCTAATGTTAGCAAAACACTCTGGTTTTCCAGAGTTTTTTGCTTTTAATTGTTTGTCTAGATTATAACAAAGAAAATACGGGTACAAATATTTAAAATACCCCAATAAATGGATCAAGGAAGGGGTCAACTCCAATTCTAATGTATTATGTGAGTGCCGGTCTTCCAAGACCCATTTATTGGGGTATTTTTTTTGTATCTTCTATGTTCTCTACATTAATTATAAAATACTTATATTAAAGATTAAAGGATGGTCAAACACTAATTCTTAATAGATTTTTAGAACAGTATTAACTACTTATTTACAAGTTATCAACATTTTTAGAATTTTTATTGAATAATTTTCTGTGGATTCAATATCATATTTATGTAATAATGATTGCATGAAGATTAGTTTAAAAACAATTAATTTTGAAATTACGCCCTTGATAAAGGATTATCTTGAAACAAAGATTAATCATCTAGATAAGTTTTTTGGCTCTGATTTAATTGATAAGGTTGTTGCCTTTATAGAATTAGAAATTATTAGTAAACATCATAATAAGGGGGAAAATTTTTATGTCAAAGTAGATATTCAATTGCCAGGAAAAATGATTCGGGCTAAACATAAATCCGATGATCTCTTTAGCGCTATTGATAAAGTAAAAGATATTTTAAGTTTAGAATTTAAAAAATATAAAGAAAAGAAATTAGGTCTTTAATTAGTTAGAAAATTTATAAAGTAAAAAGTTCGTTAAGTTACAATCCTTAAACTTTATAACTTTATAACTTTCAACTTTATGAACTCTTTAACCAATGGACAACATTTGGTCGCTGATTTTTGGGATTGTCCAAAAAATTTATTAAATAATAAAGAGAAAATTATTAGTATTTTAAAATTAGCCGCGAAAGAATCTGGCGCGGTTGTTATTGGTCAAAAAATTTTTCAATTTAAGTCTTCTGGGATGACGATGATCATATTGTTTGATGATTCCCATATTATCGCTCATAATAATTTAAAGAATAAATTTCTGGCCATTGATATTTATACTTGTGGCGCTAAGACTGATCCCAAAAAAAGTTTTGTTTATTTAAAAAAAGAGCTACAGCCGAAACGAATCAAATTTTGGTTAATGAAAAGGGGGGTAGCTTAAATAATTCTGTTTTTTCTAAATCGATCTTCGTGTGGACAAATAATATTCGTTCCATAACAAAAAATCACAAACTCGCCCTCTTCCCACATGTCCGACATGTGGGAAGAGGGCTCAAACAGTGTGATTTTTTGATTCCACCCATTTCTTTGTCTCCACACTACGATAAATTAGAAAAAATAAAATTATTTAATCTAAAAGAGAAGAGGGGGTAGTTTGAAAATAGCTTAAATTCCAATGAACTTTATAACTAAATTATTAAATATCTTAGGGGAAAATGAAATCGAAGGTCTTAAAAAGATCATTTCAGAAATCAATGATCAAGAGGAAGAGATGAGGTCATTGACTATTGAGGAGATGAGGCTTCGGACGATTGATTTTCAGAAGCGATTAAAAGAGGGAAAAACCTTGGATGATATTTTGTCGGAATCTTATGCTTTAGTTAGGGAAGCCGCTCGGCGGACTCTTGGTCAACGTCATTTCGATGTTCAATTGATGGGGGGCATTATTCTTCATCGAGGGAAAATTGCTGAAATGAAAACGGGGGAAGGAAAAACCTTGGTGGCTACTTTGCCGGCTTATCTCAATGCCTTAGGTGGTCAGAGTGTTCATGTGGTGACGGTTAATGATTATTTAGCTAAAAGAGACGCTGTTTGGATGGGGCAAATTCATAATTTTTTAGGCTTGTCGGTTGGTTGTATTATTAATAATGCTTCTTTTGTTTATGATCAAAATTTTGTTCAAGGTGATGAGATTGACCAGAAAAGAGATCTGGTGGGCAGTTTTAAGGTAATTCAGGAATTTTTGAGACCAGTTTCACGACATGAGGCCTATCAGAGTGATATTGTTTATGGGACTAATAATGAGTTTGGTTTTGATTATCTTAGGGATAATATGGCTTATGATGTTAGTGGAGTTAATCAAAGAGGGCATCATTTTGCTATTATCGATGAAGTTGATTCTATTTTAATTGATGAAGCCCGAACGCCTCTGATTATTTCGGCGCCGAGTGAATTGCCAGCTAAACTTTATTCCGATTTTGCTCGTCTAGCCTCGAGACTAATTGTCGAAGTTGATTATGTGGTTGATGAAAAGATGAGAGCGGTTTCTTTGACTGGCGAGGGAATTTCTAAAGTCGAGAAGATTTTAGGAATTAGTAATCTCTATGACACCAGTCACCCTAGTTCGAGCGCCAAAGGGCTTCTTTATCTACACCATTTAGAACAATCATTAAAAGCGAGAATTTTATTTCACCTTGATCGAGACTATATTGTTAAGAATGATGAAATAATCATTGTCGATGAATTTACGGGGAGGATTTTGCCGGGTCGGCGTTTTTCCGAAGGCCTACATCAAGCCATTGAAGCCAAAGAGGGCGTGACTATTCAAAAAGAATCTCGAACGTTAGCCTCGATTACTTTTCAAAATTACTTCCGTCTTTATCAGAAATTAAGCGGGATGACGGGGACTGGTCTAACTTCTATGGAAGAATTCACCAGTGTTTATCGTTTGGAAGTGGTCGCCATACCAACTAATCAGACCATGTCTCGAGTTGATTTAATTGATGTGGTTTATAAAACTGAAGCCATTAAATGGCGAGCGGTCGTCAAAGAAATTAAAGAATGCCATGGTAAGGGTCAGCCAATTTTGGTGGGCACTTTATCAATTTTTAAGAACGAACAATTATCGTTGATGTTAAAAAAAGAAGGTGTGCCCCATGAAATTCTTAATGCTAAAAATCACGAACGAGAGGGAGAAATCATTGCTCAAGCGGGCAAGTATGGTTCGGTGACGATTGCCACTAATATGGCTGGTCGGGGAGTCGACATTATTTTGGGCGGTCATCCCTCAATTTTGGAAGAGGCTAATAAGGTTAAAGAAGTCGGCGGTCTGAAAGTGATCGGGACTGAACGACATGAAGCTCGGAGAATTGACAATCAATTACGAGGTCGATCCGGTCGGCAAGGGGATCCTGGGGCGACTCAATTTTTTGTTTCGCTGGAAGATGATTTAATGAGAATTTTTGGTGGTAGTAAATTGAAAGATTTAATTGATCGTTTTGATCTTCCTGAAGATTTACCTTTGGAGAATAAGATGATTTCTCGGGCTATTGAAGCGGCTCAATCAAAAATCGAGGGTTTCAATTTTGACATGAGAAAACACGTTTTAGAATTTGATCAGGTTTTAAATAAACACCGAGAAACTGTGTATCGTTTGCGACGAGAATTTTTAATTTCAGATCAAGATGAATTATTAAAACAAAAAGACCGGGTATTAGGATTTATTAAAGAAGAGTTTTCCCGGCTCTGTGATTTTCATCTGGTCAGTAAGGAACAAGAAAGAGAGTCAGGAGTGGAACAAGAACAAGAACAAGAAAAAGAAGATAGCCTTGTCTCTAAAAATATCAAGGCTATGACTGGTCTTGATCTCGAGAAAGAAATATTTGAAATTGATGATATCGAGCTGATTAAAGAAAAAATTATTACTAAAATCACGGGAATTTATGAGCAAAAAGAAACTATTATTGGATTCGATCAATTGAGGGTCATAGAAAAACAAATTTATCTTCAAACGATTGATACGGCCTGGATGAATCATTTGGATAATATGGATCATTTACGAGATAGTGTTCGTCTGCGAGCCTGGGGTCAGCGAGATCCTTTGGTGGAATATAAAAATGAGGGTTATCTAATGTTTCAAGAAATGTTGGCTTCAATTAATTTGGAATTTATCTCGATCATGTTTAAAATAGAGGTTGGAGGGAGTGACGAGAAGACAGAGACTATTAAATTAGCGCCAATTAATGTTAAGTTGGATAAAATTGGCCGCAATGATAACTGCTATTGTGGCGCTAAAAAACTAGATGGAACTAGTCTAAAATATAAGCATTGTCATGGTAGATAATTAGAATTTTTTTTGTTTACTATTATTTACTATCTCAGACGGCCGTCTGAGATAGTAAATAACGGAGAAAGATTTATAATGTCTTTAATATGGCTAAAGGATCAATTTTATTAAAAATATTAACAGTCATTGGCGATCGAACAATAGATTTATGTGATATGGTTGATATTTATCTATCAACTACTGTTCCCAGGGTATCGATCAGAAAGATGGAAAATATGCTATATGAGCGTCAGAGTCAAAGAGAAAAAGAGCGTTTTAAAAGAGAAGATCAGATAGAAAGTCGAAGGCGATTAAAAATCTATATCTCCAAACTTAAGGGAGACGGTTTGATTGAGCAAACAAGAGAAAATAAGATATTACTTACATCTAAAGGATTGGAGAAATTACAGAGAATTAAATTTAGGCCATGTAATCAAGAATTTGAAATAGAGAAGAGTTCTCGTATTATTATTTTTAGTTTCGATATTCCAGAGAAATATCGAAAACAGCGGAATTGGCTTAGAGAGGTTTTGAAGTTTTTGAATTTTGAACTTGTCCATCAAAGTACTTGGGTTGGTAAGATAAGAATTCCTGAGGAACTATTAGAAAAATTAGAAGAAATGAGAATTTTGAAGTATATTAAAATCTTTGAAGTGACAAAAATTGGGACATTAAAGGAATTGAACTAGTTTATTAAAGTTTTTCGTTTTGTACTTTTGATTGTTTACTATCTCAGACGGCCGTCTGAGATAGTAAACAATATAGTAAACAATTAGAATATAATAATTTGTCCATATTTTAAATTTGAACACTATATAAAAAGTGAAAACGCTATAAAAAGTGAAAACGTTAAATTTACCAAGAAACTTTTAGTGAAAAAAGGATTAAATTTTTAATTCTTTTATTTTGATCCCAAAACCCTATATGGAATGTCGCGTCTATGTAATATTCAAAAAAATCTGGCTGGAGAAAAAATTTAGAATTATTTCTATCTCTCTAATTGTCATTTCGAGCAAAGCGAAAAATCTATGTTTAGAGATTATTATGTTTACATTATTATCAATAGAGATAATAATGTTATGTATATTGGTGTAATAAATGATTTTAGACGATGAATAATTAAATATAGAAACGGAGAAGGGGAAAGATTTATTAAAAAATATCATGTGAGCAAGCTTATATATTTTGAACAAACCCCAGATATTTATGTAGCTATTGCGAGAGAAAAAACAAAAACTGGTGTCGAGAAAAAAATATACTTGTAAAACAAATAAATCTCTACTGGAAAGATTTGGTCTTAGATTTCTCTCTTCGGTCGAAATAACAGGGGGAAGTTTAGTAATCCCATGTTTTATGTAAAATATAACTATGTCTATTATTTTCCCTAGTTTTGAAAAATATCCCGAATTAGTTTATGGTTTTTCTGAGCGTCAACATGGTTCTATGAAATGGTCAAAGGATTCAGAAATATATCAACCTTGTTTGGAAAATAGAAAAATATTTTTTTTGCAAAAGAATATTTCAGTTAATGATATTGTTACGACAGAATTAGTCCATGGCTCAAAAGTAACTCAAGTTTTTTTAAGTGATAAAGGACAAGTGGTGACGAAAACCGACGCGCTCATGAGTAACGAGAAGAATATTTTTCTAACCGTGACTGGGGCTGATTGTTTCCCGGTCTATTTTTATGAACCGAAAAAAAGGATTATTGGACTGGCTCATGTTGGTTGGAAGGGTTTGATCACTGACATTGTTCCAAATATCATAGAAAAAATTAATAGTATTTCTGGAAAATCTTATAACTCTGTAATAGTTGGTATTGGTCCAGGAATACGGCAGTGCCATTTTAGTGTCAGTTTGAATGATTTATCTAATTATGATAAATATCCACAGGCTATGATTAAAAATAAGACTGGTGCTTTTATTAATATTCCGGCCATTATTAAAGAACAGTGTCAGGCTGTTGGAGTAAAGACAAAAAACATAGATGATGTTAGACTATGTACCTACTGTCTTAAGGAAAGATTTTTTTCTTATCGTCGGGATAAGCCTGAATTCCTCGAGACAATGATTGCCTACCTCGGAAGAAGTGAAAAACTAAAAGTGAAAAACTAAAAGTGAAAAACTAAAATTATTAGATTTAAGATTTAAGAATAATTGTCAAATGTCAATATATTACAACCCCAAAAGAACTAGAAATTTGTTTGATCCGAAATCAAAGATGCCTTTTAAAATTAGTCGTAGCAAAATTGACCTATTTTTGAATTGTCCGAAATGTTTTTATTTGGATCGACGATTAGGAATTGCCCAACCACCGGGTTTCCCGTTTAGTCTTAATTCAGCGGTCGATACTTTATTAAAAAAAGAATTTGATCTTCATCGGGCTGGGAGTACTGCTCATCCCTTGGTAAAGGCTTATGGATTAGATTTGGTACCATTAAAGCATGAAAAAATGGATGAATGGCGGGATGCTTTAACTAGGGGAATTACTTATCTTCATCCAGATACCAATTTGCTGATTACTGGTGGCGTCGATGATGTTTGGGTTAATCAAGACGGAGAATTAACGATTGTTGATTATAAGGCGACCTCAAAAGAGAGTGAGGTTAATTTAGAGGCTGATTGGCAAATCGGTTATAAAAGACAAATGGAGATTTATCAATGGCTCTTTCAAAAAAACGGGTTTAAGGTTAACCCTACTGGTTATTTCGTTTACTGTAATGGCAAAACAGATAGAAAGGCTTTTGATGCTAAATTAGAATTTGACGTGAAACTTCTGCCTTACACCGGTAATAATAACTGGGTCGATCAAACTATTAAGGATATTCACCAATGCTTGATGGGCAATAACCTACCATCTTGTTCGTCGGGCTGTGATTATTGTCTCTATCGAAAGGCGGCTAGGGAAATAGAATTATCTTAAAGCTCAGATAGA
>JACQAJ010000028.1 GCA_016195045.1 Candidatus Azambacteria bacterium
TCCGACTCGAGGACTCGGCGGAATACCAAGAATCTTCATCACCTCTTCGCCTTTGACTTTCAACATTTTAACTGAAATGGCTTCCTTTTCTCTTAAGATTTTTTCCACGCGAAACTGAAAATGCCTTAACCGATAAGGAACGGCTTTCGGAACACCCGAGCCAATCCGATCACAAATTCTAACTTTAATGAGATCCTCAATATTATCTTCGCCAACATTTCTAATTAATCTTCGAATAGCAGCATCAGTGGTCTCACCGACGCCTCGATCGTATTCCGTGTCTTCCGAGCCCATATCTGACCCTAAAATATCTTCCTTTAAAGTATAGCTAAAAAGGTGCCAACGAATTAATTTGTAAACTTTTTCAATCTCGACTTTAGAAAATTTTAATCTTTCCATGACTCTCGCCCCAATCTTCGCTCCTACCACATCATGACCATAAAAAGTACAGTTAGCGCCTCGGCCATTCTTAGTTCGGGGTTTACCGATATCATGGAACAGGGCCGCTAAAATCGTAATGACGGAAAACTTTTCTTGAGCTCCGTATTCCATCGCCCTTAAATTATGTTCCCAAACGGTATAGATATGATGCTTATTTTGACCAATGCCATATCCTTCCACTAATTCCGGGATAATTAAATCTAAAATTCCCGTCTCTCTCAATAACTCCACTCCCAACGATGGTCGAGCGCTAGTGATTATTTTCATAAATTCATCTCGGATCCGTTCTTGAGAAACAAAACGAATCAGTCCAGAATTTTTCTTCAGCGCTTGGAAAGTTTCTTCATCAATCTCAAACCCTAGTTGACTCGCCAGACGAACTGTTCGCATCAACCTCAAGGCATCCTCATTAAAACGGTGATCGGGATCACCGACGGCTTTAATAATTTTATTTTCCAAATCACTTTGACCACCAAAAGGATCAACCACTCTAAACTCATAATCTAACGCCAGAGCATTAATTGTAAAATCCCTTCGCCCTAAATCCTCTTTCAGGGTTTTGGCAAAGACAACCTGATCGGGATGTCGTCGATCAGTATACTTCTCTTCTGTTCGAAAAGTCGTAATTTCCACCACTCCCCAAGCCTTAATTACTGAATCGGTTTTCACTCCAACTGTGCCAAATTTATTCTCATAAAAAGAGTCTGGAAAAAGCGCCAAAATCTCTTCTGGTTGAGCACTAGTGGTAATATCCCAGTCTTTCGGTTCTTTTTTTAAGAGTAAATCTCGAACACAGCCACCGACAATATAAGCCTCAAAACCGGCCTTAATTAACTTCTCCAAAATAGATTGTATGACATCGGGAATAGTAAACATGATTTAAGATTTAAGAATTGGGATTTAATAATTGGGAGTCTTATTCCTAAATCCTAATTCTTAAATCTTAAATCTTATTTCAAATACTTGCAATAAATCAAGATTTAGTCTACTATTATCCATATTAGATTTATCCTTTAATAACCAGCTTTTAATCAGTAGTTAATTGGGGTAGTAGAATTCTAAAAGAATTACAATCTACCAACTACAACCTACAAGCTACGACCTAATTTCCTATGCCCATCACAAGTTCCGCTCAAAAAACCTTAAGACAATCCCTAAAAAAAAGAAAGCACAATCTGTCGTATATTAATAAATTTAAAAAATTAAGAACCCAGATCAAAAAATTAGTTTCCGCCCAAAAAAAATATGAAGCTAAAGCAATTTTACCATCAATCTATAAAGTTCTCGATAAGGGCGCCAAAGAAAAAGTCTTCAAAAAGAACACCAGTTCTCGATATAAATCAAGAATTACTTTACTATTAAACAAGAAGTAAGGTTTTAAATTTTTAAATAAATTGCCCCGCGATAATAGGTCAAGAGAAAATCACGATTTCAGATTTTAAATTATTGATGGAAAGGACCTAAGGCTATAGTGATGACTCTATTTCAGACTTCATCCGATTGAAAATTTTAATGTGTCCTGTGGTATTAGGATGAAGTCCATCACTCAAATCATCGTTTAGAATAATATTATTCATTGAAACAAATATTAACCCATTGTTTTTGCAAAACTTCTCAATAGCACTATCTAATCGTTCGATAGTTTCGTTGGTAAAAGATATATCAAGATTCCATGGGATAGGAGTAGTTCTTGACTCGTCTACTTGAGTTAATCCAACAAAAATAATCTTGTTCGTAAATGTCTTAGCAATAAAAAGAAGTTTCGCAAGATTCTCCTGAAATTTATCAAATGAAGTACGTAGACTATTTTTAGAATGAATAAATTGCGCATCATTAGTTCCGATAGCAAAGATAATTAAATCTGGCTTGCGTGATTTCGCTTCAACTTCAATTCGATTCAGTACTTCCGTTGTTGTGTCATTAGAGACGCCAAGATTGTAAACAATAAAATCGTTATTTTGAGTCTCAAAATAATTGCGTAAGCGGTTAGCCCAACCACCTTGCTCTGGATCATACGCGCCCCAGGTTATACTGTCACCCAAAATAAGAATATTCATAGATTTTCTAAAGAATAAATATCGAAAGCGACTTCCTCGTAAGGATGGACGCTTTTTACTTTCTCAATAACTTCTTTCAAGATTTCTCTTGGTAAAATCACTTCAATTCTTTCTTCTTCAACTGATTCATATTTTCCAGCTTCACCGACCATAGGACGACTTTTTTCATTGCCGCGAAAACGACCGATACCACAAGAAGAAAAAGAGCAGAAATCATAGTTTCCAATCTTTCCGGCTCCAGCCTCGCCAAATACTTGACGCACGGCATCGGCGTGGGAAATTGGAACAAAGACAACCAATTTTACATTAACTGATAACATATTATTTCATCATTTTATCCCGTAATTGGACTAAAGCGATATAGTTTCATCTCTGTAACTATTTTTTAAATCAATAACTCTTGATTTGGTGTGTGTGCGCGCTAGGACTCTAACCTAGAACCAGTCGCGTATCTCAAACATTTCTACTGTTTTCGGAAATATTACTTGAGAAAAATTACCCCTATCTTCAAAAATATTTTTTAGCACTATAGTCTTGAACTATTTTTGTTCTGATATTGCTTCTTTGGTCTTTCTGATTCTAGCTTTTTTCAACGCCTCTAAACATAAAACTCCGCTCTCTTTGTTTGTATCCATATTACCAAGAATCCGAAAACTCCCTTTACCAAAAGTTTCTTCGACCAGTTGCATATGAAGTTTCAAAGATTTACCAGTAAAATGTGCGTTCAAAAATGTTTTGTAAACATCATCTGCTTTTTGGTATTGATTCGGAAACTGTTTGGCTATCTCGTCACAAACATAATTTAAGACAGCCCTTTGTCGAGAATACGAAACAACTTCCTGGTCATCTTCTCCTTTTTTACCGACCCAAATAATGTCGTTCTCCGGAATTTTTTTCTTAGCCGCGAGTTTCCTTTTCATCTCCTTTGCTTCATCAGATTCAAGCCATTCTTTTTCTTTCGCCAGTTCTGAACAATTAAAAAGTTTAGGAGTGTTTTATTTACTTGGCCATCTCTCTCTTGGACCTCCAGAGAAAAATAGGCTTTGAGGTGTAATGATTCGTGAAATACGGCAGCGCCAAAATTCACCAGGTTATCTCGAAAATGTTGCGCGTCAAAAATTATTCCCTGTTTAGTAATAAAAGTTGCTGCCGTTCCGTTGTCGCCCGCCACTTTTTTATATAACTCTGATGGAATAATATGATAATTTTCTATCGGCACATTGTACGGCTCTATCCCAGCCTCTTGCATTAGTCGAGACGTTTCTTCATTGGCAAAATTAATCAGAGTAATTTCTTGTTCAGATTTTGGATATTCAAACTTTTTAAGTTGTTCCTGCTCTAGCGGAGAGAGCGATTCAAAATGATTGAAAAAAGCTTGCCTAATTTCTTCTTTAACTTGTTCCTTTTTCTCATTAGAAGCTCCGCCAACTATTCTAATTTCTGGTCCTTTTTCCATAGTTTTAACTTATTAGTAATCTGGTGTGCGCGCGCTAGGACTCGAACCTAGAACCAGTCGCGTATAAGGCGAATGCTCTACCATTGAGCTACGCGCGCCTTCTTCTAAATTATCGCTAATAACAAGATTAGACTTGTACCTTAATAATAGAACCTTATTTTTTAGAAAATTCTTGAAGTTCAATCTCTTGCTTTGAATGGTCAAACTTTACTTTAAATAAATTAAAGAATCCATTTTGCCCAAGCAGACCATAGCCATTTTTTGAAAGTGTTGGCATAAAAGCTGCTGAAGTTTTATATTTCCATCCGCCAACATTAATTATAATTGGATGAGTGTAATACACTTGAACCTCACCTTGAGTAATTCCACTAATCTCCCCCCGCTTACCTTTTTTAATGTCAATACCAAGAAGATCAGCTATCTCCGCAGGAAAAACATTTATATCGGCCCCAGAATCAATAAGTGCGTAATACCCAAGAGCTTTTTCTCTGTACACAACCTCGATTGGTATAATCGGTCGAGAAATCCCGCTTGATAATTTTTTATATGGAAACTTCATGAGTATTAATAACTAACCGACAAAACTGACTAACTTTTCAGGAACATAATTAAGAAAAGGATTTTTAAATCCATTTTCTTGAGCTTTGAGAAGAGCTTCTTTTGCGGTCTTTCCTGTTCCAACAACCGTCTCTTCATCATCTCCCATAGCCACCCATAAACCAGCGTATTTCTTGTATATTTTTTCCCAATTTATACTCATAGTGGTAATACTAACATCCTAACTTGAGATTTACAATCAATAAATAATCAATAAATAATCTATAGTGCTTTTTCATAAAATTTGCAACCAACTTAGCTAAATTAGAAAACCCTTCGAATATATACTTTTTTCATGATCGGAGGCGGTCCGTCAAGTACGAGCAGATTTTTCTATCCTCACCATCCACTTTTCAAACGGCAAATGATTTTATTAAACTCTATAAAAATAATGTGTCTGGCTATTCACTAAGAAAACCGTCACGAGTCAGGCTTGAGGAATTATCAAATAGAGGGACTGTAAATTAATTGTGTCTGAATTAATAAGAGATTTGCTTAAATTTTTGAGGTCGAGGCTTTATCATTAAGAATTATATATAAAAAGCCGAGGCTCACACGAAAATTTAAACAAATTTCTTATTAATTCAGGATAGTAGACACACTAATAATTACACCCCAAATAGATAATCTTTTAAATTATTAGCCTGACAAGCGCGAGTAACGTCGTAATGATTATCTCAAGATGAAAGCGTCACGAGTTTTCATGTGAATTGCCAGACATCATTTTATAAACAATTGAGATAAATCATTTGCTTTTGATTATCTTCTCAAACTCCTCTTTTTCAATCACCTCCTTCTCAATCAAACGCTTGGCGATGAGATTAAGTTTAAGCCGTTTTTTAATAATAATATTCTTGGCTTGTTTATAGGCTTCATCAACCAAAAATTTAATTTCTTTATCAATTAATTCAGCTGATTTTTCCGAAAAATTTCGTGAACCACCCATTGGCCCGGAATCATATTTATCAAAAGTAACTGGCCCTAAGCGAGACATTCCATAATCGGTCACCAATCTTCTAGCCAAATCCGAGGCTTTCATTAAATCGTCAGAGGCTCCAGTAGTCACCTCATTAAAAACCGTTTTTTCGGCTGAGTAACCACCTAAAAGAACAGCCAATTCATCTAAGAAATAGTTGTAGTTATGAAGACGTCGATCTTCGGTTGGCAATTTTAGAGTATAACCACCAGCCATGCCCCGAGAAATAATCGAAATCTTATGAACCGGATCAGTATTAGAGCAAAAAGCCGCTACTAAAGCGTGACCCGCTTCATGATAAGAGACAATTTCTTTTTCTTTCACTGATA
>JACQAJ010000029.1 GCA_016195045.1 Candidatus Azambacteria bacterium
TCCAAGGTATATTAGGCGACATTAAAGAAATAACCTTTTCAGTGTGACCGGGAGCCTGACAAGGATGTCGAAAAATATAGGAATAATTCAAAAAAGCTAATCGTCTCTGCTGACGACAATTGGGACAAATCTTCTGGGGCGGCACTCGTAAAAGACGGTACATTTTAATATCCTCTTCAAAAATATTAAAAGTCTTCTGACATTCTTGGCAAGTTACCGGACCCGGTTTAGCGGTCCCTAAAATATTGTCTAAAAGCGCATCAAATTTTGGTGTTTTAGCAGACATAAAAATTAGTTTGTAATCTGCCAAGGTTGAACCTCGCAAGATTGAAACCTAAAATTAAATTTTTATCGTATCCATGTTAAATAGAAATGTCTTTAATCTCTGATGGGATTTACCCTAAATGATTATATTTATATTATATTTTCCCCCGTAATTATACAGAGCAACACTAAAATAACCGCCATTTTTCTTTTCTGACCGCTTCTTATCTCCAGTATTTTCCATCACATCAAGCAGAGTGTTGGCAATACCACTCAATTTAAAACTCCAGAACAATTTTATTCAAGATTTTTTCCACTTTTTCTAGATCACCCCTCTTTAATAGAGAAATAGTGACTAATTTTTTATTCAACTTCTTGAGAATCACCTCCTGTCTTTTAATTTCCGGATTAGTTCTTAAGTCACTTTTAGTTAATAAAATATATTCCTCTTTCTCGGCTAAAATATCGCTATAACTTTCCAGTTCCTTTCTAATAATTTGATAATCTTTTTTAACGTCTTCTGATTCTGAGGAAATTAAATGAAATAAAATCGCTGTTCGTTCAATATGTTGCAAAAATTTAATTCCTAAGCCCTTGCCCTTCGAAGCCCCCTCAATTAGTCCCGGAATATCAGCCAGAATTAAATCATGATAGACTCCGAGACTGGGTTCAAGAGTCGTAAAAGGATAATTAGCCACCTTACTTTTTGATCGAGTCAAATTATTAAGCAAGCTTGATTTGCCCGCATTAGGCAAACCGATCAAACCCACTTGTGCAATTAATTTTAATTCCAAACGAACTGTAAATCTTTGCCCTAGGGCACCTCTTTTAAACTGTGTCGGAGTAGTATTGGTTGATGATCTCAGTTTAAAATTTCCCCAACCACCCTGACCACCCCAAGCAATTAAAATTTTTTCTTTAACTTTTAATATTTCTTTAATCTGGTTAGTTTCCTGAATAGAAATAACCGTCCCCACTGGAACTTTAAAAATTAAATCCTTGCCTCCTGCTCCGTCCCGAAATTGATCACCTCCTTTTTGGCCATCTGGAGCACTGAAGATTCTTTTATGGGCAAACTGAGCCAGAGAAGTCAAATTAGAGACTCCCTCAAAATAAACATTGCCACCCTGACCCCCGTCAGCCCCTGTTGGCCCTCGACCAATCTTTCGAAAAGCCACTCTTCCGTCACCACCGTTACCACCTTTAATTGTAATAACCACATTATCGATAAACATAAAAGCCGTAAGTCCACCTGCTGGCGGATTATAAATTATTCATAAATCATAAATCATTAAAACTCTATTTTTACTAAACATCCCTGAATAAGATGTTGTCATACTCTCATAAACTATGCAAGTAAAATCTAAAACTATGCAAAAATAAAGTAATCTATGTATTTTAAAACAAAAACCCGATCGTTCGAGGACTGTCCTCATATTATGAGAGACTGTCGCCAAAAACGCTTTCGTAGCGAAATGGTATTGGGCGACAGTCTCTTAAGAGATTAGATTCTAATTTGATTCCAAAAATTTGAGTGATTCATATTATGTTCAGTAGCTTGAACACCAATTAAAAAACTCGACCTTTCGACCGGGTTTTTTCTGACCAATAGGAATCTATTTTAAATAATCGAAATTAAAGTTTATCAATCTCCTTCAAAGAGTTATCCATGGCGCTAATATATTCTGAATAAAATTTATAATATTTTTCTTTAACAATTTTGGCCATCATTTCTTTATCAACATATTTTCCATAATAACCAAAAAAGTCTTCGATAGATTTTAATTCTTTCGGAAATGGTTCTTTCTCTTTAAAAGCTGATAATTTCTCTAGCTCATCAGCCACCGACATTAAGATTAATTTAGTCAATCGCTCATGATGCTCGGCAATTTTCTCATCGCTAAAACCAATTAATTTCAAAAAGTCATTAATTTTTTGCAGAGGATTTTCTGTTATCATATTTGAGTTGTTGTTTGTCATAAGATTTATAGTTTAATTATTTCCAAGACCTCTTGCCTTATAATAAGCACCAGCTGCTTCTTCTTGATTACTTTGAGCCCCGGCTAAATCTTTTTCATGTTTTTTTCTTGCGAACCAATTTTGAATTCTGGCTATCGGAGCAGAAGTCATCACCGCAGCTAAGGCAATTAAACCAGTAATTAGTTGCCCTACCTCACTAGCTAGGGTTATTTTGTTTATATCCACCCCTAAATACTCTGCTGCTCCAACGAGTGAAGCCGCTCCCATGACCGAAAGAGCTGCGATTGACATATCTCTTTCCTTTCTATCGGATGCTTCCTTCTCTCTTTTATTTTTTTCTGCACCACTGCTAAGGTCTTGACTTTTTTGTGCTGCCTGTTCATATCTAAGTCCTTCTTGATAAATAAGATTATTCTCTGCTACATCTTTAGCTTTTGACATTGCTTTATAAAGCGATACAAGAGCTTCCTGGCTAACTCCTAATTCTTGAGCTTTCTTTTTTAATCCTTCAAAATCTTCTGGTAGCTCAATTTTCTTTTCCGCTCCACCATTCTCTGGTGTTGAACCATTCTCTGGTGTTGGTTTTTTTTCTTCTAATTGTCCTGCCTCTTGGTCTAAAGGTTTTTCTCTTTCCATATTTTTTATTTTTCACACAAATTACTAAAATTTCATGTGAAATATTTAAATTTCTTATTTGCTTTAAAAATTTTGATTAAACTCTTCACTGTCACTCTTCACTCTTTCTATAATACCCCACCCATATTTCTGTGTCAATGTGAATAACTTTTAACAATAAATGGTTATTTTATTTTTCATTTTCTAAGGCTAGTTTTAAAGAGAACAAGACTTCGTCTTTTAGTTTTATTTTTACCCAGACTTTTTGTTTTTCGGTTAATAATTCACCCATACCAGAAAGTATTTTACTATTATCAAATTTTTCCATTACCAAAATCATCTTGTTTAAAAATTCTTTATAAGATATTTTCATTCGTTCTTCAATAATTTTCTTGTTAATAGGCCAGTCGTGGGACAAGAAAAACTGGACATCAAAAATATCCCGATTAGTCTTACCGATTCTCTCATACAGAGCGCAAAGTTTATGAGCCACCATATCTTCCTTAATCATGACTAACATAGAAATGCCCAAGAACGATCTTACTTCATATCGAGAACCAAAATGACGACGATTGATTTCCAGCTTAACATTTTGGGCATTAATATCTTTCTGATCATAAGAAAGAAGATAAAAAAGATTGAATCTTTTTTTTCTTGCTTGTTTCAATGTGCCATAACCTTCAAGAATTGATTTAACACACTCAAACACGTAGTCTTCTTTTTCAGAATCAAGCAAATCAAAATCTAGATCAATAGAAAAACGATCTAGTCCATAAAAAAGTGTGGCCGCCGTACCGCCCTTGAATCCTAAAATTGAGCTAATATGGGAATCCGTATAAATATCTTTAAGAATTTTCACTAAAATATTTTTATGTTTTGTTATATCGAGAGTCATATTTAATTCATTTTAAAGACTCTTTCTTAAATGATTCATAATACATTTTTACTATCTTGGTCATGCGTTTATTGCCACCGTAAATAGGGAGAATTTCATAAACTTTTTTCCAATTTAAAACCGACAAATTATCAAAATGATAATCTTTATTTAAATAAAGGACATCCAAAAAAGCTCTTTCTGGAGAAGCGATACTATAATTATCTCTCGAATCTATGCCAGCTTGATTAGTAAGAATAGTATCCTTAATCTTTTTATAGGAATATTTCTGGCCATCGCACTCGATTTCTTTGGTAGTATATGAGACAACAAAGATCTGACCATATAATTGAAAAGTAATACCAGCGGCGCCTAAAACTGTCTCAAAACTAATATATGATGGGGTATAAATTTTCGTCGCCAACTCGTACCGATCATAATCCTTATCTTTAGAGTAGATACCACGCCGCACGGTATTCATTTTACCCGCTTTAACATAACGATAAATTTTCTTTTTGACGAAATTAACATCAGGTTTTCTCCAGAACAAAATAAGATCTTTGAAGGTAAAAATAGTTTTCTTTGATCTCATTAAATCCAAAAGGTAATCTTTTTCCATAAAGTAAAATTTATTATCTATTGGTACCCTAATTGGGGTACCTTTAGTTCAAATTGTATAGTATATCGCTAATAAATACAATGGGCAATGATTACACATGACAGATAAGGGGGTTACATAAATCTAAAATCTTAAATCTTAAATCTAAAATCCCAAATTACTCCCTACTTGATAATTAACTACTAAGGGCACTTTGAATTGAAAAAAATTTTCCATAATATTTTTAATGACGACGACTGATGATTCAATTAACTCATCTTTAATTTCAAAGACTAATTCATCATGGACCTGTAGAATGAGCCGAATATTATCTTGATCTTCAGCAGAAGAAAAATGTTTATCAATTTCGATCATGGCCAACTTAATAATATCGGCGTTCAGACCCTGAATTTTAAAATTAACAGCCACTCGCTCAGCTTGACCACGAACACTCCAATTGGCAGCATTAACTTCCGTTACTCGTCGTAAACGACCAAACAGAGTTCTGACGATCCCAGTCTTTCGAGCCTCATCTTTGGCCTCCTCAATAAATCTGACTAAGGCTGGAAAACTTTTAAAATAATTATCAATAAACGTACTCGCTTCTTCGAGAGATAAATTAGCTGATTGGGCGAGGGATTTTTTACTCATACCATAAAGAATCCCAAAATTAAAAATCTTGGCCTGTCGTCGTTGGTCATCACTAATTTCTTCCAACGGTAATTTATAAATACTGGCGGCCGTTAGGCGATGGATGTCCTGACCTTCATTAAAAGCCTGAATCAACCTTTTCTCATTAGCCAAGTGGGCCGCCAAACGCAGTTCTAATTGAGAATAATCAAAAGAAACCAGCTGATAACCTTTTTCTGCAATGATCGCTTGACGAACCGCCTCGCCCCATTCCCCTGTTTTCGGCAGATTTTGAAGATTGGGATGAGACGAAGTCAATCGACCGGTCGCCGTCCCGGTTTGACTGAAAACAGTGTGAATTCGAGAATGCTCATCCACCTTAGCAATCAGACTATCGACATAGGTATTTTTGATTTTGGCTAATTCTCGATATTTTAAAATTAACTTAATCACTTCGTATGATCCTGATAATTTTTCTAAACTATTGTGTTCCGTAGAAATTTTCCCGGTCTTAGTTTTTTTAAATTTAAA
>JACQAJ010000043.1 GCA_016195045.1 Candidatus Azambacteria bacterium
AAAAAAAGAAGCCAAAGGTTCAAAACTTACTCTCAATCCAGATGATGGGAAAATAGAATCAAGGTTTTTATCAGAGGGTGGATTGGCGAGTTTACCAGGTCTCGCTATCTTTAAAAAAATCTATGCGGCGATTCTTTTTGGGTTGATCTCTGTTTTAGAAAATAAAATCATCCTTTATCCTGTTTTATTTTTTATTATCTATAAATTGATTAGGTTAGTGTTTAGAAGAATGACTAGAAATCGAAAACCCCTTAGTTAGTTTAAAGTTATAAAGTCCATAAAGTTATAAAGTTCAACATAATTACTTTATGAACTTCTATAACTTCTACAACTTCTACAACTTTATGAACTTTATTGACAGTCATACTCATGTTCAGTTCGAAGATTTTGATCAAGATCGTGATGGGGTTATTAAACGTTCTCTGGGGCTTGGTCTTGGGATGATTAATGTCGGGACGGATGAAGATTCTTCTGTTAAGGCGATCGAACTGGCTAATAAATATGAACAAGGTCTGTATGCGACCATTGGCGTTCATCCTAATGACGGAATTTTGAAAGAAAAAATTGATTGGCTATCGATGGAAAACTTAGCGAAGAATATCAAGGTGGTTGGTGTTGGTGAAACTGGTTTAGATTATTTTCGGATCATTGACCAAGATTTAAGAGTCAAACAAAAAGAAATTTTTATTAAACACCTTGAAATAGCCCAAAAAAATACTAAGCCATTAGTCATTCATTGCCGTCCCTCCAAAGGTACCCTCGACGCCTATCAGGATTTGATAGAAATCTTAAAAAGATATTATATTATAAATTTTAATGATTCTTTTGAAGAAAATTCCCAATTACAAAATCTAAAATCTAAAATCTTAAATCTTAAATCTCTTAACGGTGTGATTCATTTTTTTCAAGGTGATCTCCAGACCGCGGAACAGTTTTTCAAACTGGGGTTTTTAGTCTCTTTTTCGGGAGTTTTGACTTTCGATCATCAGCTTGATAATTTGGTCAAAGAACTACCATTGGAAAAAATTCTGGTTGAAACCGATGCTCCTTTTGCCACCCCAGTTCCTTATCGAGGTCAAAGAAATGAACCTAAGCATATTCTCGAAGTAATTAAGAAAATCGCAGTTCTCAAGAATCTCGATTTTGAAACAGTCGCCGATCAGATTCTTAAGAATACAAGAACTTTGTTTAAGATTTAAGAATAATTCAAAATATTATATGTCGTTAAAAGAAATCAAAATCAGAATTCAAAAGTTACGAGAAGAGATTAATCATCATCGGTACCTTTACCATGTTCTGGATCGCCAGGAAATTTCTGATGCCGCCTTAGATTCTTTGAAGCATGAGCTAGGGCAATGGGAGAAAGAGTATCCAGAATTTATCACTTCCGATTCACCCACTCAAAGAGTTGGTGGTCAACCGCTGGATAAATTTGTTAAGGTTAACCATCAATCCCCGATGCTTTCTTTGAACGATGTTTTCAGTCAACAAGAATTAATCGATTGGGAAAAAAGAAATATTAAAATTATTCCAGGTAGTTATAATTATTTCGGAGAATTAAAAATTGATGGTTTTGCGGTTTCTTTGATTTATAAAAATGGCATTTTTCATTCTGGATCGACTCGGGGTGATGGTCTGGTTGGGGAAGATGTGGCTCAAAATTTAAAGACTATCGAATCAATTCCCTTGAAATTAACTATCTTATCTAAAAAAGAATATCAGGATAATGGAATTGAGAGCGGGGTTTATAAAAACTTAGTCTCAAAAATTGAAGAGGGTGAAATAGAAATCCGCGGCGAAGTTTATTTAACCAAAGATGATTTTGAATTGATTAACCAAGAACAAAAGGAAAAGGGTTTAGATCTTTTCGCTAATCCGAGAAATATTGCCGCGGGCAGTATCCGTCAATTAGATTCTCGATTGGTTACAGCTCGGCATCTTAATTTTTTGGCCTATGCTTTGGTGACAGACTTGGGACAGACGACTCATCGGGAGGAACATCAAATTCTTAGGTTGATTGGTTTTAAGACTGATAATTTTGCCAAAGTGGTCAATAATAAAGAAGAAATCAATTTATTTTGGCGAGATATTATGAGTCATCGAGATAAATTACCTTATCAGATCGATGGTTTAGTGATTAATATTAATGATAATCAGATCTTTAGAAATTTAGGAGTGGTGGGTAAGGCCCCCCGAGGAGCCATTGCTTATAAGTTTCCTGCGGAAGAGGTGACGACCATTGTGGAAGATATTATTATTCAGGTGGGTCGGACCGGTGTTTTGACGCCAGTGGCTTGTTTGAGACCAGTCATGATTAATGGTGCTTTAATTAGTCGAGCCACTCTTCATAATGAAGATGAGATTAAAAGATTAGAACTCAAGGTCGGTGATACCGTGATTGTCGTTCGGGCTGGCGATGTTATTCCCAGTGTCATCAAGGTTCTTAAAAATCTTCGGTCTGGTCATGAAAAAGAATTCGTTATGCCTCAAAAATGTCCCAATTGCTTCCAAAGAATTGTTAAACCAGAAGGGGAAGTTAATTATCGCTGTTTGAATAAAGATTGTTCCGCGATTCAAAAAGAACAAATTTATCATTTCGTCTCTAAAAAAGCTTTTAATATTGTCGGTCTGGGGCCAAAGATCATTGATCATTTTTATGATCTAGGATTAATCAAGGACGCGAGTGACATTTTTTATTTAAAAAAAGAAGATCTTGAACCACTAGAACGGTTTGCGGAAAAATCAGCGGACAATATTATTGCTTCCATTGAAAATTCTAAAAAAATTAGTCTGAGTAGATTTATCTATGCTCTGGGAATCTTTCATGTCGGCGAAGAAACAGCTATTGATTTGGCCAATTATTTTAATTCTCTGAAAAAAATTCAAAGAGCTTCATTTGATGAAATTAACGCTCTGCCTGATATTGGTCCAGTGATCGCTCAAAGTATTCATTTTTGGTTTCAAGATGAAGTTAATCAGAAATTTTTGAGTCGACTTTTTCTGGCTGGCATAGAAATCGAAAACCCCATCCTACATCCTACAAACTACAAACTACAAACTAAATTATTTGTCTTAACTGGGGAATTGGAATCATTAAGTCGCGATCAGGCCAAAGAAAAAATTAGGGCCCTGGGTGGCGAGATTTCCGAGTCAGTCTCAAAAAAAACTAATTATGTTGTTGTCGGTAAAAATCCCGGTTCCAAATACACTCAAGCCCAGAAATTGAATATTAAAATCCTCAACGAAGAGGAGTTTCTTAAAATGTCGACTGATTAGGTAATTGTAATATTGGGAAGATTATTGGATTATTACTACTACACCATTTGCGACGACCGTCACAGTTAGTGTAGTAAACCTATTCACTTATAAATATTTTTTTATTATAAAATGATCGCATTTAATTCTTACATATTATCTTTATATTATTCTTGTCACCTTTTTTAGACGGCCGTCTAAAAAGGTGACAATACAGAAAAGTAACTTGTCTTTAGTGTTTAAATGACGAGAGTATAAAAAAAGTCCCGGATGTCGGATCGTAATAGATAATAATAAAGTGTTACCCAAATAATTCTGGAATTTTAGCGAATTTTGACTAAAATTCAGTGGTTCCGTGTTTCTTCTGTATATCGTAAAGAACTTTCTTCAATCGATCAATTTCTCTTTTCATAATCAAAG
>JACQAJ010000036.1 GCA_016195045.1 Candidatus Azambacteria bacterium
CGCCTTTGCTAATTTAGAAGGTAATCTTTCAGATAAGGGCAAAGATGTTGGTTCACACTATTCTTTCCGAATGGAACCAAAGGCCTTAGATGCTATAGTCGAGATCGGTATAGATGCTCTCTCGATTGCCAATAATCACGCTGGGGACTGGGGTCGAGAGGCTTTTATCGATACCATTAAAAGGCTAGAAGATAAAAATATTATTCCCATCGGTGGAAACATCAATAAAGAACTAGCGGAAAAACCCAAAATCATCAAAAAAAATGGAATAAAAATTGGTTTTCTCGGCTTTACCGATGTCGGTCCCAACTGGCTACAAGCCTAAGAAAATCAAGCCGGAATTCTCTTGGCTTCTGATCCTGAATTTGAAAATATCATTGCCAAAGCTAAAAAAGAAACTGATTTCCTGATCACTTCTTTCCATTGGGGTGAGGAATACCAAAAAGCAACTCAACGACAAAAAAATCTGGCCCATCAAGCGATTGAGGCTGGCGCCAATATTGTCGTTGGTCATCATCCCCACGTAGTTCAAGAAACGGAAAATTACCAAGACGGATTGATTATTTACAGCTTAGGCAATCTCGTTTTTGATCAATACTTTTCGGAAGCCACGATGCAAGGACTAGTCATCAAAATTATTTTAGAAAGCAATAAAATTTCTAAAATCGATAAAAAATTAATAAAACTAGCCAGAAACTATCAACCCATTGAATTAGTTGACTATTCCCCCGATGTTCTGTCACTCAAAGCCAATCCTAATCGAGACAAGGCTCCCGGTAGTACCAGTGATTGCCCTAAACCAAAACCAGATACAGAAATGAAGGATCTATGGCAGTTCAATGTTAACCAAGAAAATTCCTTGGAAGATTATGTCCCGGAAAATTTGGTTTCACTTTCCAAAAATATTACTAATGGACTCCCATTCTGTCTCGAGTCAAAGGCCAGCCAAGCCCTCCGCCAAATGTTAAAATCAGCTCAAAGTGACAACTTAATTTTAGCGGTCACCTCCGCCTACCGATCTTTTGAAACTCAAGAAAATCTTTTTAATAGCGGTGAAAATAAAAATGATGGCGAATATCCTTTAATTGCTCAATCTAAACACTCTGAACATCAACTGGGCACCGTGGTCGATCTAAGCGGTCAATCAATTAATTATCAGAAAACTCGCTTTGAATTTGAAAATTCCCCAGAATATACTTGGCTAAAAAATAATGCCGATCGATTTGGTTTTATCCAAAGTTACCCAAAAGATAAAGAAGCTATTACTGGCTACCAGGCCGAGCCGTGGCACTGGCGCTACATCGGTATCGAAATCGCTCAAAAAATAAAAGAATCTGGACAAACTCTAGGAGAATTTTTAGGGAAATAAAAATTTAAATTACTAGACTTATCCCTTAATAATTTTCAAAGTCAGTTTGATGTTGTTTGAGCCTGCGATAACCGCAGAACGAGGAAGAATATTGTATATATTGTGACGAGTTCTAAGGTTATCGCAGTGCCAAAGAACGACAAACTGGCCGAAAACTTATTAAGGGATAAGTCTAATGAATACTTTATAAAATTAAAGAGGCGGTGCTTATTAAGCTAAAACCGCCTCACATGACTCTCAGTTAATGCAATTTTCCGTAATTTCTTAAAAAATCTCGGAGGTTAATTAATGGCTCAGGAAAAGACATTATCCGATTTTTTATATCGATGGTCTCATTGATACAGACATCGATTCTCCGAATAATATACCTCTGATTCTCTATGTCTTCAGGTAAACCATTATTTTCATATAGAGCTAATAGCACAACTTCTACTTGACCCCTGAAAATCATTATCTTACTAATATGACTATTAAAATCCCGAATAACTGAATCATTATTCGAAGTTGGTTGACTGGTGGTCTTTAATAAGAGCCTGAAAAATCTTTTTTTTAGACCACATACATTAGCTGGCTCCCCACAACTGCATTTATTCATCTTCCTCTCCTTTCATTGGATGATTTAAATAATAATATTTTAAAATTAATTTGAAGTTTATTGATTTTATATATTTTGTCAATACCGACAAAAAAAGTTTAGAAATCCAAAGTTGAATTCACTAGCTGGCGGATTCAATTTCGCAAGATTAAAATTCAAAATTTATAATTTAAAATTTATAATTTATAATTTCCAATATCCCTTCTAAAATACTTTCCCTCAAATGAAATAAGATCAGCGGCTTGGTAAGCGCGTCTCAAGGCTTGTTCTTTGGTATCTCCATAGGCGGAAATACTCAAGACTCGCCCGCCATTGGTAAAATAATCATCCCCTACTTTCTTGGTGCCGGAGTGAAAGATGACCACACCGGGAATTTCTTCAGCTTTTTCTATATTGGTTATTATTTTCCCTTTTTCATATTTTTCGGGATAACCTTGAGATACCAGAACAACGGTAACCACAACTCCTGACTTCCATTTTATTTCTAATTGATCTAATTTCTGTTCCAACGAAGCCTCGATAATATCTAACAAATCAGTTTCTAACAGCCGCAGATAACTCTGGGTTTCGGGATCACCTAGTCGAGCATTAAATTCTAATATTTTGGGACCATCCTTAGTGAGAATGATGCCAGGATAAAGTACCCCCACAAAAGGAGTCCCCCGTCTTCGTAGCTCAGCTAATAAAGGAATAATAACTTTGTTTTCTATAAAATTTAGGTATTGAATAATATCGGACTGGTCCTCTTGAATACAGTTCAAGGCGGAACCAAACCCCGAGTGAGACACATTCATAGGACTTACAAATCTGGATGCAGAACAAGGAAAAAGCGAGTCTGGCGACGAACGGTACTCGTAGTACGGTGAGGAGGAAGACTCACTTTTGACGAAGTTATGCGCCAGATTTGTAAGTCCTACAGGCGCAATACTGCCCATCCCACCAGTATTAAGCCCAATATTCCCTTCACCTATCTTTTTATAATCTTGACTAATTGGAAATAAACTGTAATTAAGACCATCGGAAAATAAATGGCAACTTACTTCTGGGCCTTCTAAAAATTTTTCTATGACCACTTCCGGCGAATCAAAAACTTTCTTTACCATAATCCGTTTCAATGCCTGTTCGGCTTCTAGAAAGGTCTGACAAATCATAACTCCCTTACCTAAAGCTAGACCGCTGGCTTTAACTACTAATGGATATGATTCTTGCTGTGCATAGGCCAAAGCTTGTTTGTAGTTTTGAAATGTCTGATAACTGGCGGTGGGAATATTAATCATGGTCATTATTTCTTTAGCAAAGGCCTTAGAACTTTCAATTCGAGCCGCCGCTTGGGTAGGGCCCCAAGCCCTGATCCCCTCTTTTAAAAAGGCATCAATCAATCCTCCGGCTAAAGGACCGTCAGAAGCCACCACGACTAAATCTACTTTTCTTTCTTTACCGAATTTAACTACTGCTTCGATATCCAGAGGATCAAGATCAATGTTCTCACCGTAGGCCATTGTCCCACCATTACCAGGCAAAATGAAAAGCGAATCACAATTAGACGATGATTTTAATTTCCAAGCTAAAGCACACTCCCGTCCCCCACCCCCAATTAAAAGAATAGTTTTACTCATAGATTTAAATTACTAATTCCCAATAAATTCTACCACGATTTTATTAAATTAGTTTTTTATTTAGTTTTTTATTTAGTTTTTTATTTAATACTGAATCTAATACTATTACCCATAATTTTAATTGTCACCTTTTTCAGACGGCCGTCTGAAAAAGGTGACAAAAAAATTGAAATCTTATTTTTAATATGGCCACGATAATGTCTCACTTCATTCGTCATGATCGGAATAAATGTTTGCCTTCACATTTTCCTTGGAAAAAATCTGGACAAATTTTTAACAATGGGCGTCGAGAACTTGGCAATGAGGCCGATCAGGTCGACTGTAACTGACATCGGCTAACCGTTCACCGAGATCAATAGGATATTCTCCATTAAAACAAGACAGACAAAGATCTTCTCGAGGAAGACCGATCGCCCGAACCAAACCATCTAAAGATAAATAATGAAGAGCCGTCGCCCCAAGATATTCCTAAGAGCTAAATGAAAAGGAATATTTCTGGCGGCCGCGTAACCCATAGCCGCCGGAATCGAAGTTTCCGGTACTGGCACAACAATATCAACTGGCAAAGTATGCTCCTTGGCTAATTCAACGCCAGCATCATACCGAGTTTGATAAACCGAACGACCGAGAATTGTACTATCATGACGAGCAAAATAAACAAACTCAAAAACATCGATTTTTTGATTGGGTTTGGCAAACATCTCACTTCTTAGTCCATCTTGATCAATCGTCACAATTTCACCAGGAATGACATCCCGAAAAAAAGTCGCGCCCACTGTTTGAAGCGCACAAGTTTCCGAAGCCACAATATAACCCCCGTTCGGCAAGATTCCTATTGACAATGGACGAATACCACAGGGATCACGAAAAGCTACCAAGGAATTATCGCCAATCGCGACAGCCGAATAAGAACCATGGAACAGCGGCAGAGCACTTTTGACCGCCTTTGATAATGACTCCCCTTTTTCTCGATAGATCGTTATCGCCAGCGC
This sequence comes from Candidatus Azambacteria bacterium, assembly GCA_016195045.1. Taxonomy (GTDB): domain Bacteria; phylum Patescibacteriota; class Minisyncoccia; order GWC2-36-17; family JACQAJ01; genus JACQAJ01. The sequence goes on from JACQAJ010000036.1 coordinate 4,573, forward strand.
CATCAGTTCCGAATCAGAACAGTCTGAAATATCTTTACCATAAAAAGAAATAAAAGATTCTAATACCGTGAGATCTGGTAAATTACCGTTATGAGCTAAAGCAAGAGAGTCTTTAATGACTACTGGTTGAGCGTGCATACTATCACCGCCTTTCGAAGTAGAATAACGATTATGTCCAATCGCGACCGTCCCTTTTAAATTCTGAATAATTTCTTCAGTATAAACCTGACTGACTAATCCCGAGGCTTTATGGAGGCCAATTCCTTGATCAGTCAAAACTGCAATCCCGCTACTCTCTTGACCCCGATGCTGTTGCGCAAAAAGAGCAAAATAGGCTGTCCGAGCCACATCATCACTTTTATCCCAAACTCCAACCACGGCACATTTTTCCTGCAAATGATCATCCATAGAAATAAATTATAGAGTAGAATTATTTATACACCTTATCACGAAGTTCAATATTTAAAATAAAAAGTTCTTGATCTCTGGCGTCAAAAGTCAAACGATATTTGCCTATTCTAAAACGAAATTCACCTTCTCGATAATCTGTTAAATGTTCGGCGAATTTTAATGGATTTTCCTGAATCGCATAAAAACGCATCTTCGAAATAATGCGCTTTTGAATAGAAAATTCTAAACTTTCTAACTGTTTCGCTGCTTTATTAGTATAAGAAAATTTCATCAGAATCCAAGTTTTTTAAAGAGTTTTTCTTGGGAAATTATTTTTTTCTGTTTTACTTCCATTCTCGCCTCTTCAATATCTTTCAGTTGTCTAAAATAGCAAAAAAATTCCTCGAAAGAATCAGCGAGTTTTTTAAGATAGACATATTCACTTTTGGGAATTATAACTTGGTCCCGAGTTGCGATTTTTTCCATAGACTCATTATAAATCTAAGCGAAATTTAAATCAAATACAAAAATCTAATTTTAATCTTCTGAAGTTGAACGTCTTTTCATATTTCGACTTCCCGGAATTGATTTACTACACCTTACTCTCATCAATCCTCAAATTAGGTAAAGCTTTAACTTCGTGCCAATCAATGGTCTTCTTTTTTAGATAATTAAAATAGCCAGCCATAGCAATCATTAAAGCATTGTCAGTGATTACTCCTTTAGGCGCAAAATAAACTTTAATTTTAGGTAATTCTTTTTTAACTGCTTTTAGTAATTCTTGGTTAATTTTTTTATTGGCGGCCACACCACCGCCAACCATGAGACTTTTTATTTTAATATCAGACTGTTTAACCGCCTTGATAGTTTTAAAAACTAAAACATCGACAACTGCTTGTTGAAAAGAGGCGGCGATATTACGTTTAGTTGGTAGTTGGTAGTTGGTAGTTGGTAGATTTTTTAAAGTATATAAGACCGATGTTTTCAATCCCGAAAAACTGAAATCGCAATTTTTTTGTTTGATCATTGGTCGGGGAAAATCAAAAAATTTAGAATCCCCTGCTTCCGCTAATTTTTCAATAATCGGACCACCAGGATACGGCAATCCTAAAAATTTAGCGATCTTATCATAGGCTTCACCAACAGCATCATCTCTCGTTTCTCCAACAATTTTAAATTCATGGTCTTTGTTAACCAAGATCAGTTGAGTATGACCGCCAGAAATCAAAAGAGCCATCGCCGGAAAAGGATTAAATGAAGATTTTTGATTTAACCAATTACCGTAAATATGCCCCTTTAAATGATTGACGGGAACCAAGGGTAAATCAAATAACACAGAAAGAGCCCGAGCAAAGTTAACCCCCACCCACAAAGCCGGCGCCAGTCCTGGCCCAACAGTAAAAGCCAGACAATCAAATTTTGGAAACCGATATTTTTTTAGAAATTTAATTAGATCTTGAACTAAATCTGGTTCATGAGAAAAAATCGAAGTGAGAATCTCTAATTTAGAATTTAAAATTTCATTAGAAATTAAGAATTGGAAATTAGAAATTTTATCTACCTCTTTGGTGGGACGAGATTTTTCTCATGTTCCCGTTTCGCCAAATTGGGCACCACCCCGCCAAATTTCTGATGAACTTTTACTTGGGAACTAATAACATTGGCTAAAACCTTAAAAGACGGTTTACTTAAACCGCCTTTAGCTTCAATAATCGCAATCGCCGTTTCATCACAAGAAGTTTCGATGGCTAGTATTAACATAAGATTTAAGATTTAAGAATTGTTAATTACCCTGTCCCATTTTTAAAAACTTTCTAACAATAGTTTCGACTTCCGTCGCCTTTTGAGTCGCCATTAATTCAATCCGTAATTCTTTAGGGCTCTTCCGTAAATAATTTCCCGTAGATTCGCCTTCAGATTTCTGCAAGATTTCATCTTTCTGATTGAAAAAATTGCGAGCCGTACTGTAAGTACGGTGAGCGGTTTTTGATTGAGGAAAAGGTGAAAGATTGCGGGAAGCTGAAGGTGAATCCTGTAAATTATTTACGGAAGAGCCCTTAGCTCCATCGAACCCATTCACATAAGCCTTGAAGTGCTTTTTCATAATAGAGAAGTCCTTAATATCACTTAAAAGTTTTTCAAAAAGATAAGTATGCTCAATCATTATTTCCAATCGTTGATATAGTGAGGGTGATATTACTCGAGTTTCATCAAAAAGCCATGGCGTTCCAAAAATCGCCCGTCCTAACATAATCCCATCAGCGCCAGTTGTCTGGACTTTTTCTCTGGCCTCATCTAAATCCCGAACATCGCCATTACCAATAATTAAAGTCCCGCTCCCTTGTGCCATGTCCACAGCTTTCTTAATAAATTCCCAACGCGCTGGAACCAGAGACATTTCTTTTCTGGTTCGAGCGTGAATGGTAATGGCCGCTGGTTGGGTTTCCAGAAGTTTAGGCAACCAAGTATCCAGAGTCTCTTGATTATAGCCAATTCGAGTTTTAATGGAAACTGGTCCAGCAAAACCTTGTTGTGCCACTCGAATTATTTCCTGCGCCAGTTGCGGATCTTTAATATGAGCCGCCCCTGATCCTTGTTTTTCAATCCCTTTATCTGGACACCCCATATTAAGATCAAGGCCATCAAAACCGAGTGACCGAACTAATTCCGCGGCTTGAAAAATATGATCGGGATGGGAAGAAAAAATCTGAGCGACCATGGGATGCTCAAGTTCACTGTAAGCTAAATCACGAAGTAAAATATTTCGCCCCGATGAACACAAACCATCAGCTGAAACAAATTCGGTAAAAAAAACATCTGGTCCCCCACCCAACTCGCCGTGTCGACTATACTTGGCAATAATTTGCCGAAAAGCCTCATCGGTCACATCAGCCATCGGCGCCATTACCAAAAATGGTTTCGGTAAACTCTGCCAAAAATTAGATAATGGTGTAGGCATTTAAAAATTTCAGACCGTTATAAGACTTTTACTTGACTTTTCTTTTTTAACAGATATACTTAAATAGTCCTTAGAAAACGCCGGCCTGTACGGCGTTTTCCTTTATCTAAACTATCTATTCTTTATCTAATTTTATACGCATTTTCCAATCATCAAG